>JANMKM010000604.1:0-2090 GCA_031372035.1 Rhodoferax sp.
ATGTGGGCACGCTCTCGATCCGTGTCACCGCCAGCGACAGCGCCAACGCCCGGGCCTTCGATGACTTCGACCTGATGGTGGTCAATGTCAACGATGCACCGGTGCTGAATGCGGCGCCGTCGAACCAGATGGCAACCCAGGATATCGCCTTCGTCTTTAGCCTTGCGGCTGGTGCGTTCAGCGATATCGACGTCGGCGACACCATCAGCTACTCCGCCAGCCAGGCCTCGGGCGCCGCCCTGCCTGCGTGGCTGGTCTTCGACCCCCAAGACCTCAGCTTCAGCGGCACCCCCGCCAACGCCGATGTGGGCACACTCTCGATCCGTGTCACCGCCAGTGATGCTGCCAATGCCCAGGCCTTTGCTGACTTCGACCTGGTGGTGGCCAATGTCAACGATGCACCGACTTTGGTCAGGGCCATGCCCGATCAATCGGCAAACGAGGATGCAGCGTTCCACCTCACCCTTGCACCGGGCACTTTCGCGGACCCCGACTCCGATGACAGCCTGCATTACACGGCTGCATTGACCTCGGGTGCGGCCCTGCCAATCTGGCTGAACTTCAACGCCATCACGCGCAGCTTCGACGGCACACCCGGCAACGCGGACGTCGGCGCGTTGCAGATCCGGGTGATGGCCACCGATGCTGCTGGCGCACAGGCCCGCGGCGACTTCCGCTTGACCGTTGTCAATGTCAACGACCCGCCGGTGCTGCTGGCCCCGATGGCCGACCAGCAGATCAGCGAAGGCGGCAGCCTGCAACTCACCGTTGCCAGCACAACGTTTGCCGATCCGGATGCCAATGACAGCCTGCACTACGCCGCGACACGGCAGGACGGCAGCGCATTGCCGTCCTGGCTCGGTTTCAACGCCGCCAACCTGCAGTTCACCGGTACGCCGGCAAGCACCGATGCCGGCGACCTGACGGTGCGCCTGGTGGCCACCGACAACGCCGGCGCCCAGGCGCAGGCATTGTTCGTGATCCATGTCGTCGCCCTGCCGGCGCCCAAGGAAGCGCCCGCGGCTGTGGTGGACTTGCCCGCGACCGAGGCCACGCCGGCCAAGGCCGCTGCAGCAACCGAGACAACGCCCGGACCAGCACCCGCCAGCACCAGCAGCACCGCGCAGTCCCCCGAAAGCAGGACCCTGGTCGTGCCCCAGTTGCTGCCGCCCGCAACACCGCTGGTTGAACCCCAGGTCACGCAGCTAACGCTCACGCTGGCACCGATTGCGCCACCGCAGTCCAGTGCTGCCACCAGCGCCGACCTGACCCGGCCGTCGGCACGAACCGATACGGGTCTGGGTGGCGAAGTGACGGTGCAATACGCCAATGTCTCGGCGGGTTCATCCGCACAGCTGTTGCGCAGCGACGACCTGATGCGCAAGCTGGAAGAGGCACAACGCCAACTGCTTGAACAGAGCCATGGTCGGCGCAACGTGCTGGCCTCCAGCGTGGCTATGACTGGCGGCCTGACCATTGGCTATGTGGTCTGGCTGGTGCGCGGGGGCGTGTTGGTCAGCTCCATGCTTTCGGCCCTGCCGGCCTGGCAGATGGTGGATCCGCTGCCCGTGCTGGCCGCAGCCCGAGCCGGCAAGGGCAAAGGCGGCGATAAGGAAAGCGACGACCCCGAAGTCGAGCGCTTGTTTGACGGCCCGGCGCCGAAGCCGCGCCCAACCAGCACGCCGAAAGACACGGCAAAGGGGCTGCCCGACACCGACTCCGGAGGCCAGGCATGAGTTGGTTCCGCGGATTCGGGCGCATTTCGACCAGGATGCATCTGGCACTGGGGCTCGCCGGGTTGACCGTCAGCGTGATCCTTGCCGCCAGCTTTCTGGAACTGGTGCCCGATGGCGAAGCCCTGGCGCGCAGGCATCGCGCCATCTTTGCCGAGTCGATGGCGATCGCTGTCTCCAGCCTGCTGGACGACACCCAGCCGGAAGCCTTACGCGACACCCTCGAATTTCTGCGCAGCCGCGACGATGAGGTTCTGTCCATCGGTGTCCGTGCCCAGGATGGCGCGCTGCTGATGCCCGCCGGTGCAGACGGCGTCCGGGGTCGCCGGATTGGCCGCGACGCGGCAGTCCGTGGGC
>JANMKM010000639.1:0-4549 GCA_031372035.1 Rhodoferax sp.
GCACCGAGCTGGCGCAGATGGCAATGAACGACAGCGGTATCGCAAACTCCAGCTGCCAGCTAGCCGGCACGATATTGCCGGCGAAGATGCCGATGGCACAGCACAGCAGCCAGTTCGGCCAGAACACTGCTGTCAGGCCGGCATAGTAGGCAATGATGTGCGGGTCATCGGGCAGCTCATGCTGGCGCTTTTGCATGAAGGCAAAGCTGTTGTCCACCAGGAAGGCGGCGATCAGCATGCGTTGCGGCTTGCTGTAGCCGCGCACCTGGCTGGCCAGGGCCGCGCTGTAGACCGCCATGCGCAGATTCACCACGCAGCCCGAGAGCACCGCCACCCAGAGCGAGCCGGCGCTCTGCATGAACTGCGTCAGCACCGCCTGCGAGGAGCCGCCGAACACCAGCGCTGGCAGTGCCAGGGCCGCACCGGTGGACAGGCCGGCATTGACCGAGGCCACGCCGCAGACCAGGCCAAAGGGCAGGTAGGAGGGCGCGACCACGATGGTGTCGCGTACCCCCTGCCAGAACGCGGCGCGGGCGCCGGGCGAGAACTGTTCAAGCATGCTTGCAGTGCCGCGCGTCACGCTCGGGCGGCGCGTGGCTCCTGGGTGCCGCGTAGCCTCTCCTGGCTGTTGGACAGATGCGTGCGCATGGCCTGTCGTGCCGCTTCGGCGTCCTGGGCCAGGATCGCCTGGTAGATGCGCTGGTGCTCGGTGTGAACCCGCTGCAGGTAGGCCAAACGGCCTTCCGGTGCGTGCTGCGGGGTGTTGACCCGGGTGCGCGGAATGATCATGGTGCCCAGATCGGTCATCAGGTCGGCAAAGTGGCGGGTGCCGGTGGCACGGGCCACCTCCATGTGGAACTGGAAGTCAGGTGGTACCGCGTCCGAGTCGTGTTCGATCGAATCGGCGAAGGCGTGCAGGGCGTCATCCATGGCCTGCAGGTGCGCCGGCGTGCGCCGCACTGCTGCCAGGCCTGCGGCCTCGGTTTCCAGGCTGATGCGCAGCTCCAGCACCGAGATCACGTCGGACACGGTGGAGAAGTCCTGCGCCGCAATGCGGAAGTTGCCGCTGTGCTGTGGCTCCAGCACAAAGGTGCCGATGCCGTGCCGCGTCTGCACCAGGCCCGACGCCTGCAGCCGGGAAATCGCCTCGCGCACCACCGTGCGGCTGACATCGAAGCGCGCCATGATGGCGGCTTCCGTCGGCAGTTTGGCGGTTGGCTTGAGCGCGCCGCTGCGGATGTCCTGGCCCAGGCTCTCCACGATCTCGCTCACCAGACCACGGGCGCGGCGCATGGTCACGGGTGCCGCATCGGGCGCTGCGGCTGGCGTTTCAGGGGGCGTTGGGTTTATCATCCAAAAAAACTAATTGATAGCGGTGTCATTTGGTCTAGAATGCGCGATCATCAGACAACATACGTCAGACGAGATTGCATTCCTGGGACTGTAGGCATAGCCGGGCCGGATGTCCAGTATCGGCCGGCACTTTCATCCATGAACACCACACAACCATGACCATTTCAGTGCACAAGCGCATTCTGATGACCGGTGCCGCCGGCGGACTGGGGCAGGCCATGCGGCAGCGGCTCAAGGCCGACTGCCAGATCCTGCGGTTGTCGGACCGGGTGGACCTGGGGTTGGCCGCGCAGGGCGAGGAGATCATGCTGGCGGACCTGGCGGACGCACCCGCGGTGCACGCCATGATGCAGGACGTGGATGCCGTGGTGCACTTTGGCGGGGTGTCGATCGAGGCGCCATTCGCGCCCATCGTCCAGGCCAACATCATCGGCCTGCACAACCTGTATGAGGCGGCGCGCAAGCAGGGCACGCGCCGGATCGTGTTCGCCAGCTCAAACCATGTCACCGGCTACTACCGCCAGAGCGAGACCATCAATGCCAGCCACCCGCCGCGGCCCGACACCCTGTACGGACTGAGCAAGGCCTTTGGCGAAGACCTGGCTCGCCTGTACTTTGACCGCTACGGCATCGAAACCGCCTGCGTGCGCATTGGCTCTTCCTTCCCCGAACCGATTGACCGGCGCATGCTGGCCACCTGGCTGAGTTCCGATGACCTGCACCGCCTGGTCACGGCCTGCCTGACCACGCCGCTGCTGGGCTACAGCATCATCTTTGGCATGTCGAACAACGCCGTCAGCTGGTGGGACAACTCCATGGCCCGGCACATCGGCTATGTGCCGCAGGACAGCTCGGACACGTACCGCGAAGCCGTGTATGCGCGCACGGCCCAGCCGGACATCGACGACCCGGCGGTGCAGTTCCAGGGTGGCGAGTTCGTGCGCTCCGGTCCGTTTGACTGAGCTTGCGCGCTGACCCCTGCTGAGCCAGAGCGCCGCGGCAGCCTTTGAGGTGCTGGATGCGCCACGCAGCCGCGTGGGCGAGAGCCCGCTGTGGTCCGTGGGCGATCAGGCGCTGTACTGGGTGGACATACCGCAGCGCCGCCTGCAGCGCTGGGACGCCACCCATGGCAGCAGAGCCTGGGATTGCGAGCAGGAACTGGCCTGCATCGGATTGCATGCGGCAGGCGGCTTGATCGCCGGCATGGAGACCGGAGTTTTCCAATTGCAGATCGATGGCGGCGGTGCCTTGCGCACGCGCCTACTGCATGCTGTGCAGCACGCCCGTGACGGCATGCGCATGAACGACGGCCGCTGCGATCGTGCCGGGCGCTTCTGGCTTTCGAGCATGGTGCGTGACATGTCGCTGGCCGCGCCAGACGGCGTCCTGTACCGGGTCGATGCGTCCGGCCTGAGCACCCACGTGGCTGGCCTGGTCACGGGCAACGGCCTGGCCTTCAGTCCCGACGGCCGGCGCATGTACCTGTCCGACTCGCATCCCAGCGTGCGCCAGATCTGGAGCTATGCACTGGATGCAGACGGCGTGCCCACCGACCGGCAGCCGTTTGTGGACATGCGCCAGCATCCTGGCCGGCCCGATGGTGCCGCCGTCGATGTGGACGGCTGCTACTGGACCTGCGCCAATGACGGTGGCGCGTTGTTGCGCTTCACGCCGCAGGGCGCTCTGGACCGCAGCATCCCCTTGCCGGTATCCAAGCCCTCGATGTGCGCCTTTGGCGGCGCTGGCCTGGACCAGCTGTTTGTCACGAGCATCCAGCCGCAAATGCCGGTGGCCGGCTTTGATGCGGCCCTGGACGGCGCTGTGCTGGTGCTGCGCCCGGGAGTGCAGGGCTTGGCCGAGCTGCCTTTCGGCCTGGCCGGGCCGGTGCAGTTGCCGGGCTTGATGCTGGGCAAACACTAGGTTCGCAGGCTGCACATCCAGTGCACACTGGGGCATTCGACTGGAGCTAACCCCATGACACTGGCTGTCCCCTACCAGAGCTTCCCCAACAGCTTCAAGCGCGACCTGCTGGCCGGCAAGCGCCTTGTCGGCTGCTGGACCTCGCTGGCCAATCCCATCACCACCGAGATCCTGGGTCTGGCCGGCTTTGACTGGGTGCTGCTCGATGGCGAGCATTCGCCCAACGACGTGATCAGCTTCATCCCGCAGCTGATGGCGCTGAAGGACAGTGCCAGTGCGCCGGTGGTGCGCCCGGCCAGCAACAACGCGGTGGAAATCAAGCGCCTGCTTGACGCCGGTTTCTACAACTTCCTGATCCCGATGGTGGAGAGCGCGGCCGAGGCGGCGCGCGCTGTCGCCGCCACCCGCTACCCGCCGCAGGGCATACGCGGTGTTTCGGTGTCGCAGCGCAGCAACCGCTACGGCACGGTGCCGGAATACTTCAAGGGCATCAACGCGCAGATCAGCGTGCTGGTGCAGATCGAGAGCCGGGCCGGCGCTGCCGCGGCGCGCGCCATTGCGGCGCTGGACGGCGTGGACTGCATCTTTGTCGGTCCATCGGACCTGGCTGCGGCGCTTGGCCATCTGGGCAATGCCAGCCACCCGGACGTACAGGCCATGATCGCCGCCATCTTTGCCGACGCAAAGGCCGCGGGCAAACCCACCGGCATCCTGGCGCCGGTGGAGGCCGATGCCCGGCGCTACATGGAGATGGGCGCCACCTTCGTCGGCGTGGGCAGTGACCTGGGCGTGTTCCGCTCGGGGACCCAGGCGCTGGCCGACAAGTACCGCAACTGAACAGGACCCACCATGAGCATGAAGCGCCGCACCCTGCTGACCCAGTCCTTGGCCCTGGGCGCCGCCGCCCACGGCCTGACGGCCCATGCCGCCGTAGAGAAGGCCGCCGCCTGGCCGCAGAAGGCGCTGCGCATCATCGTGCCCTATCCCCCGGGCGGCACCTCCGACATCATCGCCCGCACCATCAGCCAGCCGCTGTCCGAGGCCCTGGGCCAGACCGTGATCGTGGAAAACCGCGCTGGCGCCAATGGCAATCTGGGGGCCGACGCGGTGGCCAAGTCGGCACCCGATGGCTACACCATGCTGCTGTGTGATACCGGCGCCTTGGCCATCAGCCCGGCGGTTTACACCCGTCTGGCCTTCGACCCGAGCAAGGACCTGCGCGGCGTCACCATGCTGGCCTATTCGCCCCATTTGCTGGTGGTGCATCCGTCGGTAC
>JANMKM010000650.1:0-3845 GCA_031372035.1 Rhodoferax sp.
CCGGCGGGCGAATTCATTGCCCAGCTGCGCCGCGAATACAACGCGGCCCGCGAACGCCTGCTGGAATGCAGCTACGGCTGAGACTTCGGTCCGCTTTGCAGCGCGGCTCAAACCTGGTCGCTCAACCGGGCCCAGCGTTCAAGGTCGCGCCAGCGGCCATTGATCTTCAGATAGCGTGGTGAATAGCCTTCCAGCCGGAAGCCCTGGCTGCGCACCAGCGCAATCGACGCCGTATTGCCGGGCTGGATATTGGCTTCGATCCGGTGCAAGCGCAACGCGCCGAAGGCGTGGCGCAGCGTCAGCGCCAGGCCCTCGGCCATCAGGCCCTGGCCAGCCAGCGGCGCAAAGGCGTAGTAGCCCAGGAAGGCACTGAGAAAGCCGCCCATGATCACATTGCTGATGTTGTAGACGCCGACCAGCGCATCGTCCTCGCGCCGCAGCACCAGCAGGGCGTGGTTGATGGGTGCCTGCATCCGGCCCAGATAGTCGGTGAAGGCCTGGGGCGTAGCAGGTGCCGTGACCCAGCGCCCATGCAGCCGCCGGCTGCTGTGGACAGCGGCCAGAAAGGCATCGGCAACTTCGACCGTCGGCGCCCGCAGGTGGACCCTGGCCGTCACGTTGCCTTGCCGGGGCGCGGCGCTGGCGGCTCCATGCGGGCCGCGATATGGGCGCGCTTGCGCTGGCGCGCCAGCACCACCTGCCGATGGCGCTCGGCCGCGCTTGCCTTTTGTGCTGGTGTGGTGCGGCCATGGCAACCGGGGCAGCTCACGCCCAGTTCGAACAGCGGTGACCGCTTGTCTTCCAGACTCACCGGTTCGCGGCAGGCCCGGCACAGCTCAAATTGACCGGGCTGCAGGCCGTGGCTCACCGACACCCGCTCGTCAAACACGAAACATTCGCCGTGCCAGCGGCTCTGATCCTCGGGCACGGTTTCCAGGTATTTGAGGATGCCGCCTTCCAGGTGGAAGACCTGCTCGAAGCCCTGGGCCCGCAACAGGGCGGTGGACTTCTCGCAGCGAATACCGCCGGTGCAGAACATCGCCACCTTTGTTTTGCGGCCCAGGTTTGGCTGTTGCTCCAGCCAGGCCGGCAGTTCGGAGAATGAGCGGGTGTGCGGGTTGATGGCGCCCTCAAAGCTGCCGATCGCCACTTCGTAGTCGTTGCGGGCATCGATCAGCACCAGCTCCGGGTCGTTGAGCAGGGCGTTCCAGTCCTGCGGCTTGACGTAGGTGCCTGCCGCGCGCGTCGGGCTGATGCCACGCACGCCCAACGTCACGATCTCGGCTTTCAGTCGCACCTTCATGCGGTAGAAGGGCTCGACCGTGGCGCCCGATACCTTGTGCTGCAGGTCGGCCAGGCGCGGGTCCTGTCTCAGCCATGCCAGCAACTCGCCCACCGCGCGCGGCGGGCCGGCGATGGTGCCGTTGATGCCTTCAGCCGCAAGCAGGATGGTGCCTTTGATGCCCCGCTGGGTGCACTGCTCCAGCAGCGGCTCGCGCAGGTCGGCAAAGTCGGGCAGGGAGACGAACTTGTAGAACGCCGCGGTCAGCAGATCCGGTCTCAGGGCTTGGGACAATCGCAAACCTCATTGCCTTTGTCAAACACGATGCGCCAGGTGCCCGGCGCTTCCAGCCGCCAGACCGAGGTGAAGGTGGCAATCTGCTTTCCCGCCGGGTTGTAGACCGGGCCGCTGCTCAAGCCCAGGGTGCCGGAGTCCAGCACCACCACGTCCTTGGGCTCCCAGGAAAACGGCGCCTGTGGCTTCTCGTAGAAGCGCTTCCAGAAGTCTGTAACTTGTTGCGGGCCGCGCAGCGGTGTCGGGCCGGAAAAAAAGATGGCATCGGTCGACAGGAAACGGGTGAACGCCGTCAGGTCGCGGTCGGCCATGGTTTTGGCAAAGGCGCGCTCCGTGGCTGCAACCTGCTGCACCAGTTCCGCGTTGCCTGGAACACTCTGCGCTGTGGCCTCTGCGCTCAGCAGCGTGGTGCTGATCATGATGCCGGCCAGGAGCGCACGCATCACTCAGGCGGCCTTGGCGCCGGACTTGGCCTTGAACAGGTCCACGCAGGCGGCATGCGCCGGGTCGGTAGTCGGCAGCTTGGCGCAGACCGTGTCGAGCTCGGCATGGAGCTTCTTCAACACTGCCGGTTGGCCGCTCTTGGCGCTCCAGGCGTTGAGTTTCTGGCCCAGGCGTTCCAGCCCGCGGCGGTTGCGCTCGTAGAAAGTCTCGGGTACGGCTTCGAGCTCGCCGATCACGCTGCTGGCGGCCTTTTCGATCCGCGCTGTGTCCTGGGGGGAAAGGTCGATCAGCTTGTTGACATAGCCTACGCCCCATTGCAGCCGAGTGGCCGGTCCCTGAGACTCGTTGTAGGCGCGCTCAGCCCACTGCAAGGAACCGGCCTTGTCGCCACGGTTCTTGGCATTTGCTGCCAACACCAGCATGTGGTAGTAGGGCGATACCGCCTGCGCCAGCTCGGCCTTGAGCATGGCATCGGACTCGTCCAGCAGGCCAACCTCGCTCAACACGTCGGCTGCTCCGGGAATGATGGCCTGGCGCTCGTAGCGGTCGGTGGTGGTCTTCTCAGCCTGCAGCGCGGCCGCGCGCGCCTGCGCCACCAGGGCCTCGGGCAGCTTGGGCGCCGGCTCCTTGGGCAGACCCAGCTTGGCCAGTTGCACCTTGGTGTAGACCGCGGTCAGCCGATCGGTCTTGGACAGCGAATCGTCCACCGCCAGCTTGTCCAGGGCCGCGTTCCAGGCGCTGGTGAGCTGCTGGCGCTCGGCGCTGCCGGCTGCCGTGGTGGCCTCGATCAGGTCGTCACCGCGGTAGAACAGCACGTCAAAGTTTTCCCGTGACTGGGCCGCATCCGCCAGCACCGCCTGGATGCGTTGCAATGCGGCGGCCTTGTCCAGACCGGGTGACTTGGCCTTGGCCATGGCAGCCAATGCTTGCAGCTTGAGTCGCGAAGCCGCTTCCTTCTGTTCTGCCGGGCAGGCCTGCGCCAGCTTCTGCAGTGTGGCGGCGACCTCCTTTTGGGGCACCAGTTGCGCTTCATCGGTGTCCCAAGAGTAGTAGGCCAGAAGCCGCCAGGCATCGGCATTCAGGCTTGCTGCCTTGCCACCCAGCGCGTTGGCCAGCGACTGCTTGATCGGGCTGGCAGCTGCCAGCCCCATGGCCAGCACCTGCATGTACTTGGCCGCATCCACCTCGCCCGGAATGCGGGTCAGCTCGGTACCATCGGGCGTGAACAGGATCATGGTCGGATAGCCGCGCACCTTGAAACGGGCACCGAGCTTTTGCGCGCCCGGCGTGTCGCCATCCAGATACACCGGCACGAAGCCCTGGCTGCGTTCGATGAAGTCCGGGCGGTTGAAAACAGTGGCCTTGATCTGGTTGCAGGGCGGGCACCAGACCGCGCCCCAGTACAGGTACACCGGCTTGTTCGACGCCTTGGCCTGGGCGAAGATAGTATCGACATCGGTGCCCACTGGCTTGACCCAGGTGATACCCACCACCTTGGGCGCGGATGCCGCGCGCTTGGATGGCGCGTCAGCAGCGGTGGGCGTTGCAGCTGCCAGGTCTGGTGCCTTGTTGCAGGCTGCCAGGAGCAGGGCGGTGATGGCTGCAGCGGCGGTGGGTCTGAACATCCTGGTGGCTCCTGTAGGAAGGTCTGCCATTTTATCTGCCGTACCTCTGTCAGCGCGCCCTGTGAGCCCCAAGTAGTAATGTCCCCTTTGCCCCAGATACAAATGTCCCCTTTGCATTTTGCTAGGGGCGGCTGTGGTGAACAAGGATGGATTGATGAGCCAGAAGGAGGCGCAGCGCCTGACAGTGCTCAGTCAGGTTG
>JANMKM010000707.1:0-4298 GCA_031372035.1 Rhodoferax sp.
CGTCTTTCACCTTGACGATTTCACCAAGGTTGCCAAGGTTCACGACCTTGTCGAGCAGAATGACTTGCATGTTCGTGGCCCTTAAATGTGGTGCTGGTCGCTGTATGGCAGCATGGCCAGGAAGCGCGCGCGCTTGATGGCGGTGTTGAGCTGGCGCTGGAAGATGGCCCGGGTGCCGGTGAGGCGCGCCGGAATGATCTTGCCGTTCTCTGCGATGAAATCACGCAGCGTGTCGATGTCCTTGTAGTCGATCTCCGTGACGCCGGTCACGGTGAAGCGGCAAAAGCGCTTGCGTTTGAACAGCAGGTTCTGCGCCGGGCGCTTGGGACGCTTGTCCTTGTTGAATCGTTTGGGTGCGGGCATGGTGATTTCCTGAAAAGTTAGTGATCGAGGGTCATATCCTGAATATGCAGCTGGAGCTGTTTACCGTTGCGGGATGCGGCCAGAAATCCGGTGAATTTCCAGGCACTGCCGATGGGCTGGTTTGCCAACCGCTCGGCCATGGAACCCAGGGCGATTGCCTTGATGACTGCCTTGACCTGTCTGACCTGACCAGCTTCGAGAACGCTGGAGCTGTGTTCAATTTTCAGGTTCAGCGCCGGTATTCCGGCCGGTGTGTAGCGCAAGGCTTCTAGCTCGGCGATACAGGCAGTCAACTCGCAGCGGTTCGCGCCGGTTTCCACTCCCGCAGGGGAATCAGCGATCCGAGCCGTGGAATTCGGCCTGCTGGGCCTTGCGCGCGTCTTCGCGCTCCACGGTGCGCATCATTGCCGAAGGACCGGTATCGGCCTTCTTGCGTGCAACCGTCAGGTGGCGCAGCACGGCATCGTTGAACTTGAACGCATGCTCGAGCTCCACCATCACGGCCTGGCTGGCTTCGATGTTGATGCACAGATAGTGTGCCTTGGCGAGCTTGTTGATCAGATAGATCAACTGGCGGCGACCCCAGTCCTCGACCCGATGGACTTTGCCACCGCCAGCGGTGATCATGCCCTTGTAACGTTCCAGCATCGCCGGAACCTGTTCGCTCTGATCCGGATGGATCATGAGGATGATTTCATAATGACGCATTGAGACTCCTTGTGGAATAACCCCCACGGATAACGTGCGGGTCGGGTAAGCCACCCCCAGCGTCGATTCAGGGTGTGGCAAGGCGAAGCCTTCTATTATATGCCGATATCGGGAGGCGAGCGAGCGCCCGATTCCCGCCGTTCGCGCGCGACCATACTCGCCAGCCACAGAACGGCAGTTCCGGCGCTTACGCCAAATACGCCGGCGGAAATCGGTTGTATGCCGAACCAAAGGCCATCGCCGGTCCACCCGAGCCACTGGCGCACCATTGGCGTGGTTGAACCTATGTAATAGGAGGTGACGCCCAGTCCGACCATCATGGACAGGATTGCGGCAACGCCACCGGGCCGTTTCCAGAAAATGCCCAGGACCAGCGACGGCACAAATGCGGACGCGGCCAGCGAAAACGAGGTCGCAACCAGGGAAATGATCTCGGCAGGCTTTTGCGAGGCGACAAACGCCGCCGCCAAGGCGACAAACAACAGTGCAAATTTCGCCACGATCACTCCGTTGACAGAGCGGGCGCGAACATGGTCACCGCCAAAAAAAATGTCGTGGGCAAACGCGTTCCCCATCGCCAACAACAACCCGTCCGCGGTGGACAAGGCAGCGGCCAGACCGCCAGCGGCCACCAAACCCGAAATCACATAAGGCAGACCACCGAGCTCCGGGGTTGCCAGGACGATCAAGTCAGCGCCGAGGCGCAACTCGGCAAATTGCAGCACGCCGTCACCGTTCACATCCGAGACCGAAACCAGGGAAGGATCCACCTTGGCCCACAGATTGATCCAGTCTGGCAAGGCCCCGAACGGTTGACCAACCAGCGTGCTCAGGAGTTCGAACTTGACCAACACGGCCAAGGCCGGCGCCGCTGCATAGAGCAGCCCGATAAACACCAATGACCAGGCGACGGAGCTGCGCGTTTCGCTGACCGAAGCCGTTGTATAAAACCGCGTCAACAAGTGTGGCAAGCCCGCCGTGCCCACCATCAGGCAGAACATCAGTGCCAGAAAATTGATTCTGGACCTGTCGAATTGCTGCTGGGCCACCGGACTTCCATCAGGGTCGCCAGCAAAGGCCTGCTTGTGCGGCAACATGCCGCCCAGTGGCTTCGCGCGCTCAAGGCTCTCTCGCTCGGCTCTGCTCCAGCGCTCCTGGGCGGCGTCGGGTGTCTTTGGCAAGGCCGCCAACTGCCGGCTCGCCTGCTCGATCACCATGCTGTCGGCCTGTTCGCTCCTCAATTGCTGCAGCCGGGCCAGCGCAACGCCACGGTCATGCCGCAAGCTTTCATCGACGTTCTGAAGCTTTCCGTGGAATTCCTTTGCGCGCCGGGCGTATTCCGCAATCACCTCCTGCTCGGCAGGCGAGCGCACGAGGTTTTCCTCCATCACCGAAATGCGTTCCAGCTGCTGTCCATAATTCAATATCGCCAGCGGACTGCCCAGTTGCTTGTAGGCCAGCCATGAGGCGGGGATCAGGAACGCCAGTATGAGGATCACGTATTGCGCAACCTGGGTCCAGGTCACCGCGCGCATGCCTCCCAGAAACGAGCACAACAGTACGCCACCCAGACCGAACATGACGCCAATTTCGAACTGAACCCCGGTCAAACGAGACGAAATCAGCCCCACACCATAAATCTGTGCAACCAGGTAGGTGAACGAACACAGCACCGTGGAAATGGCTGCCACACGCCGCGGCCAGATACCGCCATAACGCAGCGCAAAGAAGTCCGGCAAGGTGTAGAGGTTGAGTCGCCGCAAATGGGGCGCCACCAATAGCGCCACCAGACAGAACCCGCCGGTCCAGCCCAGCACAAAGGCCAGCCCGCCAGGCTGGGACTCAGTCCCGGAGAATCCCTGAAAGAACAGGCCGCCGGCCAGGCTGATGAATGATGCAGCACTCATCCAGTCGGCGGCAGTGGCCATTCCGTTGTACACCGCGGGAACGCGCCTGCCCGCGACGTAATATTCAGACGAGTCGGTGGTCCGGCAGTAGATTCCGATGCTGGCGTACAGCGCCAGGCTGGCGAACAGGAACACACCGCCAACCCAGCCACGCGACAGGCCGGCCCTTTCCGCCGCGCCCATCGCCAGCAGGAAAGCGATGACGCAGACGACGAAAGCCGCGAAATTGCGGTGCAGTGTCCGCGCATAGGCAGCGACACTGGCCCGGCCTGCGACGCTCTCCTCCCGATTGCGCCGGCGCGCATACACCACCACGATCGCAATGACTATCAGGATCGCCCCGTGGCTGCAGTACCAGAAGTTGATGGGCCAGCCGCCCACCACCCCACTGAAGCTGCGCGCAAAGTACACCAGCACAAACGAAGCCACGGCCCACACGGCGAGCAATCCGCCCCGCAACTTCCAGCGCGGGTCCGCGATGGTGGCCTCGGCGGCGGAGGACGGCAAGACGGATCGGTTCATGTGGGCGCAATGCTGCTTAGCAGCATGGTACGGCCCGCCAAGGGGCGTCGACCACTGTGCGGTATCAGGGTATTCACCCATACCCCGCCAGAACGGCCGGGTGCGTCAGGTTCACGTCAGTACATGAACTCACAGTCCGCGCAGCCACTGCGTGGCGTGACGTCGTAAATCAACCTATTGCTGGAGACAAGATAATGGCAACTGCCGTGGACAATGCGCCGATGTCGGCGGAACAAAGGAAGGTGATTTTTGCATCTTCCCTCGGTACTGTGTTCGAGTGGAATGACTTCTACCTGTACGGCTCGCTCGCACCCATCATCGCCCGGCAGTTCTTCTCGGGGCTGGACCCGCAGTCGGCGTTCATCTTCGCGTTGCTGGCCTTCGCAGCGGGCTTCATCGTGCGACCCTTCGGCGCCATCTTCTTTGGCCGTCTCGGTGACATGATCGGACGCAAATACACGTTCCTGGTCACCATCGTGATCATGGGCCTGTCCACGTTCATCGTCGGCCTGTTACCCAACTACGCATCCATCGGCGCCGCCGCTCCGATCATCCTGATCGCGTTGCGCATGTTGCAGGGCCTCGCGCTCGGCGGCGAGTATGGCGGTGCAGCCACCTACGTCGCGGAACACGCGCCACACGGCAAACGGGGCGCTTACACCTCGTGGATCCAGACCACGGCCACCGTCGGCCTGATGCTGTCGCTGCTGGTCATCCTGGCCATTCGCAGTTCGCTTGGCGAGGCTGAATTTGGCGACTGGGGCTGGCGCCTGCCGTTCCTTCTGTCGGTGGTTCTGC
>JANMKM010000711.1:0-2772 GCA_031372035.1 Rhodoferax sp.
ACAACCTGACTGAGCACTGTCAGGCGCTGCGCCTCCTTCTGGCTCATCAATCCATCCTTGTTCACCACAGCCGCCCCTAGCAAAATGCAAAGGGGACATTTGTATCTGGGGCAAAGGGGACATTACTACTTGGGGCTCACATTGATCGGGGCGCGGGGAACCACACCGTAAAATTGCGGCACCGTGGCGCTGGCGCCGCGGATTCAACTACTGAGGAAATCCCATGAGTGCCCTGCCTCCCTCGATGGCCGACCGTGACGGCAAGATCTGGATGGACGGCCAGATGGTGGACTGGCGTGACGCCAAGATCCATGTGCTGAGCCACACCCTGCATTACGGCTGTGGCGCTTTCGTAGGCGTGCGGGCCTACAACACGGTGGGTGGCACCGCCATCTTCCGTCTGGAAGAGCACACCGAGCGGCTGTTCATCAGCGCCAAGATTCTGCGCATGAAGATTCCGTTTACCAAGGAAGAGGTAAACGATGCCCAGAAAGCGGTGGTGCGCGAGAACAAGCTGGAGAGCTGCTACTTGCGCCCGTTGACCTGGATCGGCTCGCAAAAGCTCGGCGTCAGCCCCAAGGGCAACACCATCCACCTGATGGTCGCGGCCTGGCCCTGGGGTGCCTATCTGGGTGAAGAGGGCATGCGCCGCGGCATCCGCGTGAAGATCTCCAGCTACACCCGGCACCATGTGAACATCACCATGACGCAGGCCAAGGCGGTGAGCAACTACACCAACTCGATCCTGGCCAATATGGAAGCCCTCGACGATGGCTATGACGAAGCCATGCTGCTCGACGCCAACGGTTTTGTCAGCGAAGGCGCAGGCGAAAACCTGTTTGTGGTGAAGGGTGGCGTGGTCTACACGCCCGACCTGTCAGCCGGCGCCCTGAACGGCATCACCCGCAACACCGTGATGCACATCTGCAAGGACCTGGGGCTGGAGCTGGTGCAAAAGCGCATCACCCGCGATGAGGTCTACATCTGCGACGAGGCCTTCTTCACCGGCACCGCCGCCGAGGTGACGCCGATCCGCGAACTCGATCGGGTGGAACTGGGCAGCGGCAGCCGGGGACCGATCACGGAAAAAATCCAGAGCGCGTTCTTTGACATCGTCAACGGCCGCAATCCGAAGTACGCAGGCTGGTTGAGCAAGGTCTGAAACCCTTCGGGACAGACCAGGAATTTGGAAGGACCCTATGACTACCAGCGCCGTCGAACTATTGGCCAAGGACCTCAATGCCCAAGGCGGGGTGTTCTGCCCCAACCCCAAGGCCGACATGAAGATCTGGAACAGCCATCCCAAGGTCTACCTGGACGTGGGTCACAGCGGCGAGGCCAAGTGCCCGTACTGCGGTACGGTCTACAAGCTCAAGCATGGCGAGCATTTCGACGCGCACCATTAATTGGGGTCAGATTCCAATTGATTTCGGGGCTGGTTCTTGCGTGCGCTGATTCGGGGTCAGAGCCCAATTTCGTTGTTGTTCAACGTGCTCCGGAAGCGTCGTTGTTCTGAATTGGGTTCTGACCCCAAATCGGGCTGCCCCAACCGACGCTTGCTCACTCCGGACGAGGCATCGCCCTGATATGGGATCTCTTCCCGCTTCACAATCCCTGATCATTGCGCCGCAGTGGATCGGCGACGCGGTGATGACCGAGCCGCTGCTGCGGCGACTGCATGCCCGCGGTGAGCGGCTCACGGTGGGGGCTCTGCCCTGGGTGGCACCGGTGTATCGCGCGATGCCGCAGGTGGCCGAGGTGGTCGAGTTTCCGTTCCAGCATGGCGGCTTGCAGTTCAAGGCCCGGCGCAGCCTGGCTGCGGCGCTCAGCGGCCGTTTTGAAACGGCGTACGTGCTGCCGAACTCGCTCAAGAGCGCGCTGTTGCCGTTCATGGCCAGCATTCCGAAACGTGTGGGCTATCTGGGCGAGGCCCGGGTCGGGCTGCTGACGCACCGCATCAAAAACCCGGGCAAGGGCCAGCGCCCGCCAATGGTGGCTTTCTACTCGGCTTTGAGTGGCGAGGGCGACTTCGCCCAGGACCGGCCGCAGCTGCAGCTGAATACGGTTGCGACGGGCACGGCCCTGGCCACGCTGGGTCTGACGCGCGGCGGCTATCACGTGTTTGCACCCGGCGCCGAGTTCGGACCGGCCAAGCGCTGGCCGGCAGCCCACTATGCGCAGCTGGCAACCAGTTTGGATCTGCCAGTGGTCCTGCTGGGTTCGGGCAAGGAAGCCGCGCTGTGCGAGGAGATTGCGGCACCGGCCAATGCCGCTGCCGCTGGCTCGTGCCTGAACCTGGCGGGCAAGACTTCGCTGGAAGTTGCCCTGTGCGTGCTGGCTGCAGCCGCCAGCGTGGTCAGCAATGACTCGGGCCTGATGCATGTGGCCGCAGCCCTGGGTGTGCCGCAGGTGGCGCTGTTCGGCTCCAGCAGCCCGCGGCACACGCCGCCCCTGAGCACGAAAGCCACGGTGATCTGGCTCAAGGACGATGCGGCATACCAGCCGGCTCTGGACTGCGCGCCCTGCTTCGAGCGCGAATGCCCGCTGGGCCATACCCGTTGCCTGAACGACATCGCGCCGCAGCGGGTGCAGGTTGCGCTGCAGGCCCTGGCGGTCTGAGTGGCGCCAGGCAAAAAAAAGCCACCTTGCGGTGGCTTTGTAAAACCAAAACTTAATGATTGTGTATTAGCATCTATTGTTCCTTCTACTGTATACGATTTCCATTCCTTTTCTTTAACAGGCCTGTCGCGCATATTATCAAAAAAACCTTCC
>JANMKM010000712.1:0-1581 GCA_031372035.1 Rhodoferax sp.
ACAACCTGACTGAGCACTGTCAGGCGCTGCGCCTCCTTCTGGCTCATCAATCCATCCTTGTTCACCACAGCCGCCCCTAGCAAAATGCAAAGGGGACATTTGTATCTGGGGCAAAGGGGACATTACTACTTGGGGCTCACACAACCGTGTCAACCGGGATAGTGGCATATAATCTCGGGCTTCGCCTTGCCACACCTCAGACCGACGCCGAGGGTGGCTCTATCGGCCCGTACCCGGGCTATCCTCAAGGAGTATGCATGCGTCACTACGAAATCATATTGATGATCCATCCGGATCAGAGCGAGCAGGTACCTGCCATGCTCGAACGTTACAAAGGCATGATTGCCGCTGGCGGTGGCAAGGTGCATCGGGTTGAAGATTGGGGCCGTCGGCAATTGGTCTACATGATCAACAAGCTGGCCAAGGCCCACTATCTGTGCATCAACATCGAAGCTGGTCAGCCAGTCATGGCGGAGTTGGAGCACGCCTTCAAGTTCAATGACGCCGTGCTGCGGCATCTGACAGTCTTGAAGAAGAAGGCTGATACCGGTCCGTCGTCGATGATGAAGACGGTGGAACGCGAAGACGCGCGCAAGACCCAGCAGGCGGATTTCGCCAACTGAGTCGCCAGGCCAGCAGCGGATGTCAGAGCCGCGTTCGCAGCCTGCCAACCAGTTGTTGATTTGTGCCAGCATTTCTGAACTCGATGGCTTGCGCCATACGCCGGCCGGATTGCCGGCCTTGAACTTGCGGCTTGAGCATGCATCCGAGATCGAGGATGCAGGCCAGCTCCGACAGGTGAAAGCAGCAGTCAAGGCGGTGGCTTTCGGCGCAGTCGCTGAAAGTCTGGCCCGGCAGGCGCTGGGAAGCATCTGGAAGTTCAGTGGATTTCTGGCCAGCCCGCGCAATACCAGGACAGTTGTTTTTCATATCCAGCATTTTTTGCAGGACCAGTAACAGTAACCCGCGGACCGACGGCAGCCATGCATGGCGCTGTACCGGTCCCTCCCTTCAACAGGAACCATCATGCCCGGACCCAAACGTTTCAATAACAAGGACAAGCGCCCCAAGCGCAACACCCAGTCACTGCTGTTCAAGCGCAAGCGCTTTTGCCGCTTCACCGTGACTGGCGTCGAAGAGATCGACTACAAGGACATTGACACGCTGCGCGATTTCATTGCTGAAAACGGCAAGATCATTCCGGCACGACTGACCGGTACCCGCGCCATTTTCCAGCGCCAACTCAACACCGCTATCAAGCGCGCGCGTTTCCTCGCGATGCTGCCGTACAGCGATCAGCACCGCATCTAAGGGAGTCAAACCATGCAAATTATTCTGCTCGACAAGATCGTGAACCTCGGCAACCTTGGCGATGTCGTCAAGGTCAAAGACGGTTACGCCCGAAATTTCCTGATTCCTTCAGGCCACGCTCGCCGTGCCACGGCGTCTGCCAAACAAGAGTTTGAAGCCAAGCGCGTCGAACTTGAAAAAGCTGCTGCTGCAAAACTGGTCGAGTCGCAAGCCCTGGGCGCAAAGCTCGGCGGCACTACCATCAAGCTGACCCAAAAGGCCGGTGTGGAT
>JANMKM010000725.1:0-5318 GCA_031372035.1 Rhodoferax sp.
GCTGCGCTCCCCATACCACTGATAGGTTCCACCAAAGCGCCGGCGCATCACTTCCAGCACGTAGCAGCCCAGCCGCTGCACCAGCTTGGTGGCCTGGTCCTCCGTCAGCTCGCCAACATGGGCCGAAGCCTGCGCCAGCGCGTCCTCGACAACGCCGAGGCTGGCCTCGGAAAAGTCCAGCACTTTGCCCGTCAGGGCCCGCACCATCTCGAAGGCCTCGTCGGCCTGCCGGCCGACTTCCGCTTGCAACTCAAGACCCATTTTCCTCACCTTCTCGGACCGAGCACATCGCGCTGTCGCATGGAGTTCTGGATCAGCAGAATATCCGTCGCATTGGTAGGCACCTGCTCCGCTCCAGGCGTCACGCAAGCAAAACCCGCCGCCGCATTGACGTCACCGCTACCGCGATAAACTGCAATTTGCGGATAGGCGCAAATCGGCCGTTGCCGCGTGATCGCACCCTTGTCGTCGTACCTGGTTGCCACGATCGACGCGGGCGCCACGCCTTGCTCCACCCAGCGCGCGAGCGCGCTGACAACGTGCGATTCGGGCGTGCGTTGCGCCTTGGCCGGCTCGGGGAATCCACCGCCGATGGCTTCCGGCCCCGTGCCGCTGCGGCAGTGGCCTACGTCAGGCAGCATGAAGAGGCGGTGGTATCCCTGCACGGTCCCAGCCAGGGCCAGCGCGTCCGCAGTAACCTGCGCGGCCGACATGTTGTTCACTGCGGCGTCGTAGTCGGCACGCGGCAGCCCCTTCAGCTTCTCGAACTGGACGAGAGCGTTGTAGTAAGCCGGTGAGCCTTGAGGCGGCACGATGGGGTCGGCCCAACCATGAAATTGCAGCAGCTTGCCGCCGCGCGCCTTGAACTTGCTCAGGTCGGGGCTGGGCGCCGCGGTGACGGGCGTGATGAAGGCCTTGATCTCCTCAAAGTGGTTGTCCCAGTTCAGGTCGCGGCGCCATTCATAGGGCGGCGAAGTCTTCGAATACACGTAGTGCCCGATAAAGGGGCCGTAACGCCCGTTGTCCCCGAAGTTGGGGTCCCACTCCGCTTCGGAGCCGGGCATCACGCCGGCATAGCGTTGCACCCCACCTGAAGTGCGCATGCCGGCATACATGGCCTGGGCCACTGCCAGCTCGGGATCGGTCAGGCAGCTGGGCGCGTCGCCCGAGGTGCAGCGCAGGGCCGTCGGGTTGAAGCTGCAGACGCGCGGGTTGGTGATCTGGCCGTCGGCGAGGCCATCCTGGGCGTCGCAGGCTGCATGGGAGGCGCGGCTGAGGAGTTGCCGCTTTGCTGCCGACAGCACGGCCGGCTGGCCCTGCACCGGCGTCTGGAGTTTGCCGGAGTATGCGAGCCAGGTGAGGATCTCAGGGTAGAACTGCGAAGGCGCGCCGGCCGCAATGCCATCGAACAGCTCGGGATAGCGCTGCGCCATCATCATGGCCTGGCGCCCGCCGTTGGAGCAGCCTTCGAAGTACGCATAGCGCACCGGCTTGGCGTAGTAGGCGTTCGCCAGCGCCTTTGCGGCGGTCGCCACAAAGTAGTGTGCGCGCAGCCCCCAGTCCTTCACCTTTTCAGGGTGGTTCAGGGTCCAGGCCGGATTTTCACCGCCGTCGTGCCCCATGTTGCTCGCTGCGGTAACGAAACCGTCGCCGATGTCCTGCGCCAGCCGCGGGTAGGGAATGGCGCCCGCGTAGCCGCCCGTGCCATTGAGCTTGAAGCGCCCCGTCCATGCCTGTGCCGTGCTCGGGATCCACACCTCGAACTTGATCTCCGAGTCGGGCGATGGCCGTGCGACGCCCTGCACGCGGCAGAACTTTGCATCGATATCGACATTGCCGATCTTGGTGGCGGAGGAAACCGTCGTAGCCGATTCGATCGTGGTGGCTTCCGGTACCACCTTGGCAAGGTCTTCGCAGGCCACCGGTTGCGCAGGCTTGTCGGTGGCGCAGGCGGTCAGCGCCAGCGCACCCACCAGGGCAGTGATCTTCATTCTCATGTTTGTCTCCTCGTGGCCTGCAGATTCTTGCATGTGGTCGGGTTGGACACCTAACCGATCGTGCGCGCACTCATTTTCGCAAAGTAAAACCACTCGCTACCAGGCAGCGCGCCCGGATTGGGAAACACGACGAAGCCATCCTCGGGGGCACAGACAGGTTGGCCATCGTGCCGCTGCCCGATGGTCTGCCCGGCTGCGACGGCATCAAAACTCTTCCATGGCTGGACGAACCGGTCGTTGTCGTGGTCCCGGTCCACCACGTCCACAAGCCGCAGCACATGAAAATCTGCGTGCGGTGGCTGCAAGGTCAAGGGTGCCAGCCCGAGCAGCGCCAGGGTCTGGCGCATGGCGCGGTAGGCCACGCCAACCGCCTGCGGGTCGTCATGCTGACCGCACTCCAGCGTCACTCCGTAGCCGCCGCGCGAACGCATGTATTCGGAGGTGCCGATGCCATAGCCCGTATCGAGCAGACCGGTGGCCGCAGCGACTTGGGCGTGCTGACGGCGCTGGACGCCGCGCGCATAGGCCTCCATCCAGCCTTCCACGACCTGCCGCGGTCCCAGGTGTGCGACCAGCCGCTCTTCTTCCTTCGCATGGGCAAAAGGCTCCAGGCTCCCTGTGTTGTTGATCGGCCCGGCCATGACGAACGGCTGCCCCGGGGTGTGAAAGGAGTGCAGGTCCAGCAGCACGTCATGCGCATCCAGCAGGGGGCACAGCACATTGGCAATCCGGTCCTCGAAATCGGCAGGTTGCGTAGTGACCCGCAGATTGCGGTTGAGGTTGCGGTCTCCCATCCGGGCATGTCGCTGGTAGGCGAGCGGATTGGTTACCGGCAGCAGGGTCAGGACCCCGCACTCGATCGCGAAGGCGCCTGCCACCAGCTCTTCCAGCACTTGCGCAATGGCCAGCGTGCCGCACTTTTCGTTGCCATGGACGGCACCCAGAACGATCAGCCGCGGCCCCGGCTTCAGCGCTGCGAACTGATGGGTTTGCAGACAGGTGGGGCGAGAGGAAGGACTCATTGCGATCACGTCCGGTACAAGATTCACCGGCAAACAAAATTCTCGGCGCGTTCGATGTCACCCGTGCCCAGGTAGCGCGCTACCTGCGGATAGGGGCATAGCGGGCGCGTGCGGTCCGGGGCCCAGCCGGCGGGCAGCTCGGGGTTGGGCACCACACTGCCGGCGCCGCGGGCCCGCGCCACCACACGCTCTGGCGCCTGGCCTTGCTCGACCCAGGCCACCAGCGGCGACAGCATGTCGAACTGGTCGGTTGCCGGCCCGCCACGGCAATGGTTCATGCCTGGCACCACAAACAGGCGCGCAAAAGAGGCGGCACCGCCGCTGCTGCGCGCCTGCAAGCGCTCAAACCAGGCCGTGGTGTCCAGCGGCGAAAACACGCCGTCGGCCGCACCGTGGTAGACAAGCAGCTTGCCGCCGCGCGCCGCCATCGGCGCAAGGTTGGTGTCGCCTGGCGGCGCCATGAACTCCAGCGATGACTCGGTATAGAGCGCATGGCGCGCCTCGATCGCCGCCAACCCACGTGTGATGTCGTAACCGAGCGCGAAGGCGCGCGGGTCGGCCGCGGCCGCCGGTTCGGCCGGCGGCGTCTGGAACACGAAGGCCACCGCCACCGGATCGCGGTTCGTCACCGACGAGACAAACTTCCAGCTGGCCCAGTCGCTGCCGGCGATGCCGGGGTCGAACGGGAACGGTGCATAGACGCGCTGGCCGCCGCTGTCGCTCGGGCCAGCGAAGACCTGGGCCAGCACCCCCTTCTGCGCCGCGCTGAGGCAGCTGCCGTCGCGTGTGCCGCTGCATGTGGGCACATCGCGTTGCACGTCGAAGGCACGCTGGCAGGCCGCAATGTCCGCCACGATGCCGTCGGCCGCGCCGTCCAGCGCGTCACAGCGGGCGTTGATGCGTGCGGCGACCATCTGGCGCTCGGCCGGCGTGAAGGCACTGGCCAGATCGGTGCTGGTTGCGATGCTGGCATAGCGCTGCGCACCCGCCAGCTGCGCCAGCGCGGCGCGCGGCAGGTTGAAGCCCGGGTTGCCGGCGAGGAACCCATCGTAATCGGCGGCATAGCGCGCCGCCGCCACCATGGCGTGGCGACCGCCATTCGAGCAGCCACCGAAGTAGGAGCGGTCCGGCGGGCGGCCGTAGGCAGCGGCCACCAGCGAACGCGCCAGCGGCGTCAGCGTGCCGACGGAACGATAGCCGTAGTCCAGCCGCGCGTCGGGGTCGCGCCCGAACAGCGGCAACTGGCGCACGTTGTGGCCCGCGTCGGAGCTCAGCACCGCGAAACCCTGCGCCAGCGCGTTGCTCAGCTCGCCGCCTCCGCCCACCAGACCGACCGCCGGCTGCACGAAGCCGTCGAGGCCACCGTTGCCCTGATGGAAGAAGCGTCCGTTCCACTGGCGCGGCAGCCGCATCTCGAAGCCGATCGCATAGCTCTGGCCGTCAACCGTGCTGGTGCGCTCATTGACGCGCCCGTTGACCAGGCAGTGCTCGCCGATCGGGGTGCCGCCTACCGTCAGCGTGCCGGCCGGCACCAGCTTGGCCGAGACGATCTGCGTCTGCTTGTGGCTGAAGCCGGCCAGCTCGGTACACGCGGCCAGCACGTCCGGCCGCGCTGCGGCCAAACTGGGCGGTGGCGGCGCAGCGCAGCCGGCCAGAACCAGCGCGACTGCGCCGGCGGAAATGCGCGCGGCCTCGGTGTGCTTCATCGGAAGTCTCCAGATCGTTATTTGGAAAAAGTAACTACCGACAATAATCCACTGATAGAGTTCACGGACAACAGCGGGCAAACCCGCATCAGAAGGAGACAACCGTGACCGTCCGCCCAACTGCGACCCGCGCACAGCGCGCGCTGCGCCCACTGCAGACACTCTGCACCTGGCTCCTGATGCCCCACGGCCTCCGGCACGCTGCCATCCTGACCACCTGCCTCATGCTCGGGTGGCCCCCGGCTGAAGCGCGGGTGACCCGGATCGTCATCGACGACATCAAACCGCTGGCCGAGGCCGAGTCGGGTGGCGTCGCCACCGAGCAGATTGCCGGTCGCGCCTTCGGTGAGCTGGACCCGACTGCGCCGGCCAATGCCCTCATCAACGACATCCTGCTGGCCCGCGACGCCGACGGCAAGGTGCGCTATGTCGCCACCTTCGTCATCACGCGGCCCCGGGACCCGGCGCGTGCCAGCGGCATGATGTGGCACGAGGTGCCGAACCGCGGCTTGCGCCGGCCCAACGTGCCGGCCGAACGCGCCAACGGCGACATCGACCTCACCAGCGCCTGGCAGGGCGACAACGCCGGCGCC
>JANMKM010000003.1:0-5711 GCA_031372035.1 Rhodoferax sp.
AACCAACCCAGGGAATCACCATCGACCATCCCTCGACGCAGCGCAAGCGGTAGATCCGCTCCTCCTGGGCGCTGAGCTTGAGCAGATCTTCCAGCGCGAACTTGCCAGGCTTCTTGACCATGCCCTCGATCTCCACCGTCCAGGGCGTGGTCTTGAGGGTGTGGGCGTTGTGTGCCGGGTCGGCCTTGTCAGTGCCGAACTCATAGAAGTTGTTGTAGCTGGAAACGTCCTTGTAGTCAGTCAGCTTTTCCATGCTGCTGGCGCCAGCCACGGTTGACTTGGTGGCAGCCAGCGCGGCTAGCTTGCCGGGGCGGGCAACACCGCTTTGGGCCAGCGCAGTCCGCGATGCCCAAGGCCCCAGCAGCGCTGATGCCGCCAGGCCCTGGAGCAATGCACGCCGACCAGCGTATACCGGTTGCGGCGTGATGTCGCTGGAGACGGGATGGATGAAGCCGCTGTCACTGGTCTTGATAAGCATGGTGCTGTCCTGGTTGCAGAATTGGTCGTTCAGGCTGGCAGATTCTTACAGGCGCATGCGCGTGGCACTAACACAATGGCCGCATCGGCTGAAGTATCGCTGCCACAAGCGACAAGGGCAGAACGGCTATGCACCGGTCTGCCCCTTGGGTTGCTTTGGGTCGGTTTGGTTCCGCCCCCGCGCTCTGGCTGTGCGCTAGCGCAACCCGGCCACGTAGTCGGCCACAGCCTTGATTTCGCGGTCATTGAGCTTGGCGGCAACCTGGCCCATTTGCAGGCTGTTGCCACGCGCGCCATCCCGAAAGCCCGTCAGCTGCGCAACGCTGTAGTCAGCATGTTGTCCGCCAATACGCGGGAACTGCGAAGGAATGCCGGCACCGTTGGGGCTGTGGCAGCCGGCGCAGGCTGCAACCTGGCGGTCAGCGATACCGCCGCGGTAGATTTTCTCGCCCAAGGCCACCAATTCCTTGTCTTTGGCAAAACCGGGCTTGGCCTTCTTGGCAGTGAGCCAATAGGCGATATTGCGCATGTCGTCTTCGCTCAGGGCGGTGGCAAAGCCCTTCATGATGGCATTGTTGCGCTTGCCGGCCTTGAATTCCTGCAATTGCTTGACCAGGTACTCGGGGTGTTGCTGCGCCAATTTCGGATTGGCTGGAATGGCGGAATTGCCATCAGCGCCATGACAGGCAGCACACACCGCACCAAAACTTGCCTCCCCCTTGGCCAAGTCCGGCTTGGCCGGTTTGGCCGGCGCCGCCGCAGTCTGGGCTGCGCCAGCCTTGGCTTCTTCGGCAGCAACGGGCAATGCGGAAACAGCCAATGCAGCAGCGGTCAGGAAACAGGCAATCAGCTTCATAGGGGTGGGTATGTCAGAGGGGCAAAACTGCTTGATTCTACAATGCAGCCATGGGCCGCCCACCAGAA
Source organism: Rhodoferax sp. (assembly GCA_031372035.1). Classification (GTDB taxonomy): domain Bacteria; phylum Pseudomonadota; class Gammaproteobacteria; order Burkholderiales; family Burkholderiaceae_C; genus CAISIP01. The sequence goes on from JANMKM010000003.1 coordinate 1,402, forward strand.
CAATGACAAACCCGCCGAGCCCTCCACAGCCTGCGGCGCAGGCAATGCCGACCGTATCGAGCATGCCAGCCAGAAGCCTTGCAGCACTGGCGCAGGGCTGGCTGCATACGGCCAAATTCCTGACAACCGCGCCTGAGCTGAACTTCCTGCCAGCGCTGGAGGTACCCGAAATCGCCTTTGTCGGCCGCTCCAATGCCGGCAAGTCCACCTGCATCAACACCCTGACGCAGCAGAAGCAGCTGGCCTTCGCGTCCAAGAAGCCCGGGCGCACCCAGCACATCAATCTGTTTACGCTGGGTAAGCAAGGTGTCACCGACGCAGTCCTGACCGACCTGCCAGGTTACGGCTATGCGGCAGTACCGAAGCAGGACAAGATTCGCTGGCAACAGGTTATGGCCAGCTACCTCGTGACCCGCGCCAATCTGCGCGGGGTGGTCCTGATGTGCGATCCGCGTCATGGCGTAACCGAACTCGATGAGATCCTGCTGGAAGTGATCCGGCCGCGCATCGAACATGGATTGAAGCTGCTGATGGTACTGACCAAGGCCGACAAGCTGACCCGCAGCGAAGCCACGAAGGCGCTGTCCATTGCCCGGCTGCAGGTGGGAAGCGGCGAGGTTCGGTTGTTTTCGGCCACCAAACGCATCGGCATCGATGAGGTGTCAAGCCTGCTCTGGCAATGGGCCCATCCGCAGGAGGTCGTCGCATCGTGATCGACACCTGGATGCAGCCACTGCCGCACGGCATGACCTTGAGCTGCCGGGCAGCCGGAGAACGCGGGCGTCCGGTGCTGCTGTTTCTGCATGGCTTTCCGGAGGCCGCTTTCGTCTGGGACGCACTGCTGGAACACTTTGCCGAGCCGGCCAATGGCGGCTATCGCTGCGTTGCGCCCAACCTGCGCGGCTTCGAACAGTCCGACGCCCCCACCGATCCAGCCCAGTACCGGCCCAAGCACCTGGTGCAGGACATTGCTGCGCTGATTGCCGTCGAGACCGCGGGTGGCGCGCTGGCATGCCTGGTTGCACATGACTGGGGTGGCGCGGTAGCCTGGAATCTGGCCAATCAGCAGGCACACCTGCTGCAGCGGTTGGCGATCATCAATTCGCCGCACCCGGGCACCTTCTTGCGCGAACTGCAAAGCAATCCGCGGCAGCAGGCGGCCAGCGCCTACATGAATTTCCTGGTACGGCCCGATGCCGAAGCCCGGCTCGCCGCCGACGACTTCCAGATACTCTGGTCGTTCCTGAGCAAGACGGAGTCGGGATCGGCCACCCCGGACTGGCTCACGCCGGAAGTACGGGACCAATACCGCGCGGTGTGGGGCGCTGGCCTGACCGGTGGCTGCAACCTGTACCGGGCCTCGCCCCTGCGCCCGGGCAGCACCTCTGATCCGGCAGCCAATGCGGTCGCTCTGCCACATGCGATGCTGACGGTCGGCCCGCCCACCCTGGTGCTTTGGGCCCAGAATGATGTGGCCTTGCTGCCGGAACTGACCCACGGACTGGATGCCTATGTTGCGCAACTGACGCTGCGCACGGTGCCAAACGCCAGCCACTGGATCGTGCATGAGCAACCGGGCTTGGTGATGCAGTTGCTGGGGGACTTCCTGCGCGCTGCACCCGAGGCTGCGGTACAACGCCCGACCGCTCCGTTCACAGCGTGACCGCCAACTCAGCGGCTGTCCTTGGCACGCTCTGATTTGCTACAAAATAGTTAGCGTTCCGTGCCTTATCCATGAGGCTCTCAGCCCGGATAGAACACCACTTTCAATAGACGGATGGCTCTCCCCGGGGTCGGTCCTTGAAGCGCTTGTGGACCCAGTAGTACTGCTCCGGCATGGCGTCCACGAACTGCTCCAGTGTGCGGTTCATGCGCAGGGTGTCAGCCGTAACGTCGGCCGTAGGGTAGTTGTCCCAGGCAGGCTGCAGTTCCACCTCGTAGCCATCCGGCGTCAGGCGCGTGATCACCGGCACCAGGCGCGCCCGGCCCAGGCGCGCGAGCCGCGACATGGACGTTACTGTGGCGGCCATCACACCGTAGAACGGCAGGAATTCGGACTCTGGCAGGCCGTAATTCATGTCAGGCAGCAAGTACAGGGCCGCGCCCTCGCGCAGGCTGGACACCAGCGGTTTGACGCCGGCGGCGCGATCGAACAGCCGTACGTTGCCAAAGCGCTGACGACCCTGCAGGATCCAGGCGTCGATCGCCTGGTTGGCCTGGTGGGTGTAGATCGTGGTGAAGGGCCGCTGCAGTTGCGCAGTCAGCGCCGTCCAGCCAGCGTCCAGCCCGACAAAGTGGGGCGCGAACAGCACCACCGGTTGCAAACCTGCAAGTGCCTCCAGCGCGCCGCTCACACGCAGTCGTCGGCGCAGCACTTCAGGCGCTGCGTGCCAAAGCCAGCCGCGATCCAGCCAGGCCTGGGCGAAATGGATGAACACCGCCACCGCCACCTGACGGCGGCGCTGCTCACTCCAGCGCGGAAAGCACAGGCGCAGATTGGTCCAGACCACCCGTCGGCGCGCGTCGGCCACCAGGTACAGCACCTGCCCCAGCAGCCAGCCCAGGGCCCGCACCCAGGACAAAGGCACGCGCGCCAACAGCCGCATCAAACCGATGCCTGCCTGGCTCAGCATGGCACCACCCACTGCATCCGTTTGGCGTGCACCATGACTCAGGCAGCCGACCGTGGCTGTTTGTAGCGGGCGTAGCCCCACAGGTACTGCTGCGGGCAGGTGCGGATCAGCTGCTCCATCGCCTGGTTCACCTGCCGCACGGCCGGCTCCAACCCGGCCGCCAGGGGCTCCGCCAAAGGCTGAAAGTGCAAACGAAATCCACGCCCCCAGGACAGGCGCTGGCCCCAGGTCAGCAGCACCAGCGCCCCCGTTTGCTGCGCCAACCGCGCCGACAGTGTCATGGTGTAGGCATCCCTGCCAAAGAATGGCAGCCACAGGCCCAGACCTTGCGGCGGCACCTGGTCCGGCAACAAGCCGATACACTGGCCCGCCTTGAGCGCCTTGAGCATCTGCTTGACGCCGGCCAACGACGCTGGGGCCGTGGCCAGGCCCGGCCGCAAACGGGCACTGGCGGTCAGCGCGCTGAGCCAAGCCTGTCGCGCCGGGCGGTACAGCACAGTCAGCGGCTGCTGCTGGCCAAAGCGCTGGGCATAGCCCTGCGCTGTCATTTCGAAGCAGCCCAGATGCGGTGTCAAAAACACAATCCCGCGGCCTTGCTCCAGCGCCCGCTGAACATGCTCGGCTCCGACCCATTGCAAACTGACTGGTGCGCCGAACCACAGTCGCGGCAACTCGACCGCAAGCTTCCCGGCCTCGCCCACAGCCGGCAACCATTGCGCCCGCGGCAACCGAGCCTGCGCTGCATTTTCCAAAAAGCGGCTTCGATAAACACCCGAGAGCAGGAACACCAGCCAGCCCAGCGCCCAGCCCAAGCCATGGGCCAGCCACAGCGGCAACACCGACAGGGCCTTGAACAGGGCAGTCATGACTCGGATAAAATAGGTGCTGTCGCTGAGTTACGGAACTACTTGCAGGGCGACACGCACTGGCGCCGCGAATGGCAGCGATTGTGCCTTGTCAATTTTGACGAATCTGCTAAAGCGTTCGCCGAAGCTTCCAAGCCCCAGGCAACGCGATTCATCTTGGAGCTTTTTGCAATGGAGAACGACTTTCTCTTTACCTCGGAATCGGTATCCGAAGGCCATCCCGACAAGGTGTCGGACCAGATTTCCGACGCAATTCTGGACGCAATTTTCCGGCAGGACCCACTATCGCGCGTGGCGGCCGAAACGCTGTGCAACACCGGCCTGGTGGTGCTGGCGGGCGAGATCACCACCAATGCCCACGTGGACTACATCCAGGTAGCGCGCGACACCATCAAGCGCATCGGTTACGACAATACCGAGTACGGCAATGACAACAAGGGCTCAGCCGTGCTGGAGGCCTATGACAAGCAGAGCAATGACATCGCCCAGGGCCTGGACCAAGCGTCGGACGACCACCTGAACACCGGCGCCGGCGACCAGGGCCTGATGTTCGGCTATGCCTGCAATGAAACCCCGGAGCTGATGCCAGCGCCGATCTACTATGCCCACCGGCTGGTGGAACGCCAGGCACAACTGCGCAAGGACGGCCGCCTGCCTTTCCTGCGGCCTGACGCCAAGAGCCAGGTCACGATGCGCTATGTGGACGGCAAGCCCCACAGCATTGATACCGTGGTGCTCTCTAGCCAGCACGCGCCCGAGATGAGGGACGGCGCCAAGATGATACCGGCGTTCGTGGAAGCGGTGTTTGAGG
>JANMKM010000020.1:0-9987 GCA_031372035.1 Rhodoferax sp.
GCGATGATGTCGTTGGGGCCCATGCTGACCACGATGACCGGCGGATCGAACCCGGCGGCCGCCAAGTCGGTAGGCACACTGGCCAATTCCAGCGGCTGCTGCACCCACCAGGCGGCGGCAGCGCCGCCGGCGATCAGCAGCACCAGGGCCAGTTGCAGCAATCTCTTAAGAATCAAACGCACAACCCTGCCAGCCCATGGATATTCGGGCTGTGATGATAATTCAGCCCATGATCCAGACCGCATTCGCCGAGCCACAGACAGCGGCCCCTTCGGCCAGCGCCGCACCTGCCGCAAGCGCCGTGGCAGACCTGCTGCAAGGCATGGCACCGGTGGAGGACCTGGGCGTGATTCTGGTCGAAGGCGCGGACGCGGTCAGCTTCCTGCAGGGCCAGCTGACCCAGGACTTCGCGCTGCTGGAGATGGAGCAGGCGCGCCTGGCCGCCTTCTGCAGCGCCAAGGGCCGGATGCAGGCCAGCTTCATCGGCTTCAAGCGCAGCCCGAGCGAGATCATGCTGCTGTGCCAGCGCGACCTGTTGGAGGCCACGCTCAAGCGCCTGCGCATGTTCGTGCTGCGCGCCAAGGTCCGCCTGAGCGACGCCAGCGCCACCTTCCAGGTTCGCGGCCTGCTCGGCAATGCTATTGATTCAGTAGCTGTCCGTGATTGCTCTGCCTGGTCCCGTGAACAGATTGGCGACGCAGACTTGGTGGGTCTGTACCCCGCCGCAGGGGTTCGACGGGCCCTATGGATCGCACCGCTGGAGACACCGGCGCCGGCTCTTGCAAGCCTGGACACCAGCCTGTGGGCCTGGAGCGAGGTGCTCGCCGGCGTGGCCACCGTCAGTGCGGCCACGGCTGAGGCCTTCGTGCCGCAGATGCTCAATTTTGAATCGGTGGGCGGCGTGAATTTCAAGAAGGGCTGCTACCCGGGGCAGGAAGTGGTGGCACGCAGCCAGTTCCGCGGCACGCTCAAGCGCCGCGGCTACCTGCTGCATGGCGACGCGCCCATGGCGGTGGCAGATGAAGTGTTCAGCGACGCTGACCCGGAGCAACCCTGCGGCAGCCTGGCCCAGGTGGCGGCCTCGCCTTTCGGCGGCTTTCACGCCATCGCGTCCCTGCAGGTGGCAGCCGCCGAAGCCGGCGGCCTGCGCCTGGCCGACGGCACGGCGCTGGAGCTGCTGCCGCTGCCTTACGAATTGCTGCAGGATATCTAGAGCCTCTCCCGGTAATACGGCGGAATCGTCGCCTTGAGTTGCTCCCGCTGCTCCGGCGCTACCAATTTCACCGCCTCCCGGAATGCCGCCAGCGCGCTGATCTCGTCCTTGACATCGACCGAGGAATAGATGTGGGCCATCTTGATCCAGGCGTCCACCGCCTGGGCCGGCCAGCCCTCGTTGCGCAGTTCCAGTCCGCGCAGCGCCAGCTTGTAGTCCTTGGTCCGCATGCCCAGCAGGTAGGCAGCATTGACCATGTCGTAGTCAAAGATGCCACGGTCGAAGTACTGCTTGGTCAGCTGGGCCGCTTCCTGCTCCTTGCCGGCACGGCTCAGGAAAATGATCTCCATCGAACGTACCGCCGGCGCATCCGGTTGCAGCGCCTGCGCCCGCTTGAGGAACTCCAGGGCTTTGGCGTTGTTGCCGGCCTGCGAATAGCCGCGCGCAATGTTGGCGATGATCGCCACCACATAGGGCCGCGAGCTCAGCACCGACTCCCAGATCCAGGTCGCGTTCTCCCAGTCGCCCCAGCGCGCCAACTCGTCCGCCACCATCGGCGTGATCTTGCGGTAATGCCGGTTGATGGCCACGCCTTCGCGCGTGAGCTGCAGCATCTCCGCCTTCAGCGGCCGCCAGGCCGGGTCCTTGACATTGCCCGACCGGGAAATCGTCAAAGCGATCTTGGCGGCGCGCACGATCTTGCTTTCGCATTCCAGCGCCTGCCAGGAGATGTAGCCAGCCAGCAGCAGACTGGCCACCGTGGCGCCCGCCACCCAGCCTCCCGTGCGACTGCGCCACGGCAATACGCGCCACAACCGGCTCGCGCCCAGACGCATGTCGGAGGCCGCCAGCAGGCCCAGGCACAGTGCAAACAGGGCCCCGGTGGACGCCATGCGCCAGGGGAAGCCGGCATTGCTGACCACTAGAAAAACCAGCAGGCTGGTGAGTGCCAATGCCCGATATGGCGCCTCGGCCAAGGCCTCAAGGTCGCGGGCCCACCAGGTCTGCCAGGCAGCGCGCAGCAGATACGCCAGCAACAACACCAGGAAGATCCAGCCCACCAGGCCGTACTCGGCCAGCAGCTGCAGGATCTCGTTGTGCACGTAGTAGTCGGTCTCCAGCTGCGCGCCCGGGTCCTGGTACAGCGGAATGTCGACCTCCCAGGCGCCGGCGCCAACACCGCTCCAGGGACGCTGCGCAATCAGCCGCGCCGTCGTCTTCCACATCACATAGCGGATTGAGAACGATCCCTCGGTGTATTCGGTAGTCAGCGCCATCGAGGCACTGCGGCTCAGCGCCCGCTCGACGGCCGTGGTGCCACGGTGTTCCTCCAGCAGCCGCGGGTTGCCCGTGGGCACCGAGCCCAGCACCGCCAACGTCAGCACAACCGTGCCCAGAACCAGCAGCGCCTGCTTGCGCGGCCAGGCGGCAATGCCGAGTTCACCACGGTAGCGCCAGAGGATGCCTGGCAACAGCAGCAACAGCACCATCATCGCGATCAGGGCCGACCGGGTGCCGGTCATCATCACCGCCACCAGATTGAAGGCGGTGAAGAAGCTGCGCATCACAGACTGCAGCAGGTTCTGCGCCCGGCACAGCAGCAGCAACGACAACGGCACGGTGCAGATCACGAACTCGGCAAAGAAATTCCGGTTGACGAAGGTAGAGGCAGGATTCGGCCCTTGCGGAAACCAGGCAATGTCCACCCAGAACTGCAGCGCCGCCCACAAGGACGCCAGCACCGCGCCACAGTGGATGCCAGCCGCCAGCAGGGGCAACCGGTCGCGCTGCAGCACGTTGCTGCCAAGCCATACCAGCACCGCAAAAATGAACCAGCGGATCGCCTCGGCCCCACCCAGGTAGGCGTGCGACCAGACCATGCTGCCCAGGGCATAGAGCATCAGCAGTAACGGCAAAGCGGTCAGCGCGTGCCAGCGCACAGCGGCACCGGCGCGCTCGCGCTCCCACAGGAACACCAGCGCACCCAGCAGCGCGCAGATGGAGACCACGATCGACTTGAGCGTGTCCTGCAGGATCTCTTCCGTGGTGGCGCCCAGCGCCGGTGCCAGCAGCAGCATCAACGCCAGCAACCTGGCGGTCCAGATGCCGAAGCCGGCATCCTCGCGCGCCTGCGGCGGTGCGGCCGCCTGCGGCACCGCAGCCGCATTGGGCGGCCGCGCCGCAGCACCCGGCAGCTCCGGCCCCCGCAGGGCGTTTCGCTTCTTCTTCGCCATACCCGCCCCTTCAGCCGACGGCGCGGGTCATTTCGACGTGGGCAATGCCTGCCACTTCGAACGGTTCGCCCTGCACGGCGAAGCCGCAGCGCAGGTAAAAAGCTTCGGCGCTGCGCTGGGCCTGCAGCATCACGCTGTGGTCGCCGCGCTGCGCCGCCGCCTGCACCAGCGCTTCCAGCATGCGCCGCCCCAGGCCACTGCCACGCAGCACCCGGCTGACGGCCATGCGGCCGATCTTGCCCACGCCATGGCCATGCTGCAGCAGGCGCCCTGTGGCCACGGGCATGCCCAGCCGGTTGAGCACCAGCGCATGCACGGCCGAGGAATCGGCGCAGTCATCCACCATGTCGGCTGGAATGCCCTGCTCCTGCACCAGCACCTCGTCGCGCAGCGCGCGCGCGCCCTGCGCCAGCTCGGACCAGCTTCCGACCCGAACCTCGACCATGTCCTGCCCCTGCTCATAGCCCTCGAACAGTGCGCGCAATGCCGTGGGCACGGGCCTGGACTTCTGCGTTGCCGGGTCGGCAAACACATACAGCAGTTCGGCGCTGATCAACAGGTCGTTGTCACGGGTGATGGCACCCTGGAACACGAACGAGGAGTTGCCGATCCGGCCGCAGCGCAGAGCGATGTCGAGCCGGTCGTCATAGCGGGCCGAGGCGTGGTATTCGACCGTGGCCTTCTTCACATACACGTCACCCTGGAGCTGGTGCATGGAAGCCTCGTATGGCAGGGCCAGGGCCCGCCAGTAGTCGGCCACCGCCGTGTCCAGGTACATCAGGTAATGGGCGTTGAAGACAATCTTCTGCATGTCCACTTCGGCCCAGCGCACACGCAGCTGGTGGTGAAAACGGCAGGCAGCGGGCGACAGGTCGGACATGGAGCAGCGCGGTATTCAATTAAAGTGCGGGTTTCGATCCTACACGGCAAACCAGCATGGCCTTCATCTACTACGTGACCCAGGTGCAGTTCGATTTTGGCGCCATCCAGCTGCTCAAGGCTGAGTGCGCCCGGGTGGGCATCACCCGGCCACTGATCGTCACCGACCCCGGCGTCAAGGCCGCCGGCATCCTGCAAAAGGCACTGGACGCCCTGCCCGACATGACGGTGGCGGTGTTTGACCAGACCCCGTCAAACCCGACCGAAGCGGCGGTGCGCGCCGCGGTGGCGGCCTACCACGCCGGCCAGTGCGACGGCCTGATCGCTGTTGGCGGTGGCTCGGCCATCGACTGCGCCAAGGGCGTGGCCATCGCGGCCACGCACGAGGGGCCGCTGACCCAGTACGCCACGATCGAGGGTGGCTCGCCCCGCATCACGGAGCGCGCCGCACCGTTGATCGCGGTGCCCACCACCAGCGGTACCGGCAGCGAAGTGGCGCGCGGCGCAATCATCATCGTGGACGATCACCGCAAGCTGGGTTTCCACTCCTGGCACCTGGTACCCAAGACCGCCATCTGCGACCCGGAACTCACGCTCGGTCTACCGGCGGGCCTGACCGCAGCCACCGGCATGGACGCCGTGGCCCACTGCATGGAGACCTTCATGGCGCCGGCCTTCAACCCGCCGGCCGACGGCATTGGCCTGGACGGCCTGGAGCGGGCCTGGTCCCATATCGAACGCGCCACCCGCGACGGTAGCGACCGCGAGGCCCGCTTCAACCTGATGAGTGCGTCCATGCAGGGCGCCATGGCATTCCAGAAAGGCCTGGGCTGCGTCCATTCGCTCAGCCACAGCCTGGGTGGCGTGAATCCGCGGCTGCACCATGGCACGCTCAACGCCATGTTCCTGCCGGCGGTCGTGCGCTTCAATGCGACGGCCGAATCGGTGCGCAAGGATCAGCGGCTGGAGCGCATGGCGCGCGCCATGGGTTTGAGCTCCGGCAGCGACATCCCCGAGGCCATCAAGGACATGAACGCCCGCCTGGGCCTGCCCAGCGGCCTGGCAGCCATGGGTGTGGAGCCGCAGTGGTTCGACCGGATCATCAGCGGCGCCCTGGCCGACCACTGCCACAAGACCAATCCGCGCATCGCCAGTGCCGACGAATACCGCGATCTGCTCGAAAAATCACTCTAGGGATGCACGGAGCGCCAACACATCTTTAGCACCTTGGCGTTGGATTCAGGCTTTTTGCAGCGTCACCTGGCGCGAGCGCACATAGGTTTCCTGGATGATCAGGGCGTCGAAACTGGCGCGGTGCCGCGTCAGGGCCAGCTCGCTCGACACCTGCGTCTTCACATCGTGCCAGACGTCCATCTGCGCCTCGGTCAGGATCATCTCCAGCGGGCTGATGGAAAAGCTCATGTCCACACCGGCCTGGGTGAAGAGCTGGATCAGCCAGGGCTGGTCCACCACCCAGCCGTCGCTGTAGACCGTGGCCGTGCCGAGCAGTTCGTTCAGCAGCAGCGCCACCTGGGTGGCAGGCTTGCCATAAGCTTGGAGAATGTCGCGCGGCACCCGGTGCACCTTTTCGGCTTCGTCATCCCAATGGTTCCAGTCGGGTGCCGGAGCGATCAGGCAGCAGAAATTGGTGCTGGGCTCGAGCGCCACGCCAACCTCGATCGGGTAGCTGTGGGCACCGAAACCGGAAGCCTCGATGTCGATGATGAAGGGTCGCGCCGGCTTGGCCATGGGATCGCCCTGGCCGCCCTGGCCCGGATGCGGGCCGATGCTGGGAAGAATGGATGGCGCCAGCTTTCGGCGTCGATTCTCGCACCGAAGACTGGGTGGCACGGCACCACAGCAACCGAAATGATCAGGCAGTCACCCCCGCAGCCACCGGCACCAGGATGGTCTGGCCGGTCGCCACCAGCTGCTCTTTGCCAGCAGTCACGCCAAACAGTTCGCAGCTGGTGAACACCTGCAGGCGGCCCGGTTTCACGACCCGGGCTCTGGCGATGAACAGTTCGCCCACGACCGGCCGCAGGCAATTGACAGAAAAGGTGGACGCCAGCACCCGGCCGACGAGCGTGACCGCCGCGAAGCCACAGGCGGTGTCGATCAGGGTGCCGATCAGCCCGGCATGCAGGTAGCCTGCGTACTGCGCCACTTCGGCGCGCCAGGGCATGTGCAGCTCCACGCTGCCAGGCCCAGCCTGCACCACTTCCAGGCTGCACCAGCGGTTGAATGGCGCGCTCTGGTTGATGGTGCGCAGCAGCTCCAGGTGGTCGGTATCTGTAGTCATGCGACCCAGTCTAGAAACACGCAGGCCTGACCGATGTCCCAATCGGGGCTGGCTGACAGCTGCGCAACACCTCAGCGTGGTTCGAGCAGCGCGAGCAGGTTGGCGCGCGCCACCCGCTCGCGCGTGGCCGGTGTCAGTTGTCGCAACAGGTTCTGCACACTGCGGAACTTCATCTGCTCGCTCTCAGCGACCGGTGGCTGGCGTCGGTACCGATGACAAAGCGCGCCGGGTTGGCCTCGATCCATTGCAGCCGGACCTTGCCAGGCTGTCCACCGTGAAGAACAGCTTGATCGCCTGCTCCTCGCGTGGCGCCGGCGGCGTGCTGATCTCCAAGGTGGCGGCGATGTGTGCCGCAATGGCATGGATGATCAGCTGCATATCGTCCGAGGCGATCACATGGTGCTTGGCATCGGCATGCTGCAACCGCATGGCCAGCAACTGCTGGTAGAAGTTGGAGAGCCGCTGCAGATCCTTGGCGTAGATCAGGGCGCCAGCGCGCGCAGGTCCGGGCATGGCAGCCATTCTCAGGCCGCAATGCTGACGTCGGCCGCAGCCACCAGGCGGGCGCGTTGACCAAAGCTGCACATGTTGCCCAGTGTGGTGTTGTGGTGCGCCGTGATCTGTGCCGCTGTTAGCACACCGTTGTCCAGCGTCGAGTGCGCGTCCGCCACCAGCGTGACCGGATAACCCAACGCCAGTGCGCGCCGCGTCGTCGTATCGACACAAAAATCACTCTGCAGGCCGCAGATCACCAGCTCGGTGACGCCCCGCTCCTGCAGCAATGCCTGCAAGTCGGTCCGGTGGAATGAGTCGGGCGTGCGCTTGCTCACCCTGATGTCACCGGGCTGCGCATCCAGAGCGGCAGCCAGTTGCCAGCCGTCGGAGCCCGGCTGCAACGAACCCTCGTCTTCCTCGTGCTGGACCAGGATCACCAGCGCACCCGCCGCCCTGGCCTTGGCCGTCAGCCCATTGATGCGCGGCAGGATGTTCTGGATGTCAAAGCAGGCCCATTCGCCAGCGCACAGGGCTTGCTGGACATCGATGACGAGTAGTGCAGTTTTCATGGTGGCTTTACGCATGGTGATGAAAGTCGGTCGGTCGAATCCAGGGTGCGCACGCTCGGCGGTCCTGGCGAAGCCCAACGCTGCAAATGCCCTGTGGTTCTCAAGCAGTTCGATACGTGTGTCCAGCTCCAGCCAGCGCAGGCCGGCGTCGCGTGCGCACTGCTCGGCGACCGCCGTCAGGCGCCGCCCGATGCCGCAGCCTTGGTGGCCCGGGCGCACCGCCAGCTTGCCGACATACAGGGCGTCGCCCTGCGGCCTGGCAAAGATGCAACCCAGAACTTCGTCGCCGTCCATGGCCAGGAACAGGGTCTCGGCCCGGGACTTCGCCACCAGCGACTCGAGCGTGAACTGGTGCAGTGACGACGGCGGGTTGATCCGCCCGTCCATGAAGGCAAATGCCTGCTGCAACAGGCGCAGCAGAGCAGCCCAGTCAGAGAAGTCGGCGGCGGCAGCGACGACGCGGATCATGGGCCAGCGAGTTGCAGTTGCATATGGACCTTGGCATGGTAGGTGCTGCCCGTGAAAATCGCCATCTTCTCCAGCCCGAACTGACGGAAGCCGGCCGCTTCATACAAACGGGTGGCCCGGGCGTTACCCTGCGTCACCGTCAGGGTGAGCATCCTCACACCGGAACGGGCACGCGCGTGCGCGATGGCCGCCTCCAGCAGCCCACGGCCGGCGCCCAGGCCACGGTGCGCGCCCAGCACGAACATGCCGACGATCAAGCCCTTGTGCCGGGTCTTGGTCTTGCTGGTGTATTCAATGGCGACAGAACCCACGAGAGTTCTCTGATGGAACGCACCAAAGGCCTGGCTCAGGCCGCGGGGGTCGCACATGCGCTGGTGCCACCAGGCCATCGGCTCGGCCGCGCGCTCCTCGGGTGTGCTGGTGAAGGCATCGGCGTCCTGGGCATAGCCACGCAGCATCAGCTCCCGGTACGCAGGCGCATCTGCCAGTTCCAGCGCCCGGACGTTCACGCCCTGCTTCACATCAGAACCCGGAGCCCGGCTGTTGTAGAAATGCCAGCTCCTCGGGCGTGGACACGCGTCCCAGTGCCGCATTGCGGTGCGGGTAGCGGCCGAAGCGGTCAATGATCGCTTTGTGCCGCAACGCGGAGCTGTGGTTCTCGGGCAACCCCAACGCCGCGAACAGGCGCTCGGCGTGCTCATGCACCAGCCGCGACTCGCTGTGCATGTAAGGCATGTACAGGAACGCCCGCTGCTGCGGTGCCAGCGCCAGGTCGCAACCGGCCGCCACAGCCTCCTGCGCCAGCACCAGCGCCATGGTGTCGCTGGCGAAGGCCCGCGGCGTGCCACGGCACAGGTTGCGCGAAAACTGGTCCAGCACGATGATCTCGGCCAGGCGCCCCTCGGCCTCCCTGCGCCACCCGAACAACTCGCCGGCCGTGGCCGCCTGGTGCAGTGCGCTGAAACGCGCGCCCACGGTGACATCAAACACAGGGTCTGCCACCCACCACATGCGTGGCGGGGTCTCCACAAACCAGAACTGCAACACCTCCTGCACCCGGGCGCTGCTCAGTGAGTGACCGGTCATCCCACGTATTTCCAGGTGTCCGCTCCGTCCAGCAGGCGAATCTTGACCGGGCCCAGCACCGACGGCTCGAAGTTGCGCATGTTGACGCCGGTGTTGCTGTCCGCACCCACTGCCAGCTTCTTCCATTGCATGACACAGCCACAGGTCTTGCAGCGGACGAATTTCTGCGACTTACGGCCCCAGATGTAGTCGTCCGTGGCGCCGGGGCTGGCAATCAGCTGGACCTCGGCGTCCTTGTAGTAGGCCCAGAGCACGCCGTAGCGTCTACACATCGAGCAATTGCAGTTGGTCAGGCTCCTGGGCTTGCGCGGCACCTGGACCTGAACCGCACCGCAATGGCAGGATGCGGTGAGTGTGCGTTGTGCTTTCTCCATCATGACTCCTCAAGCCTGGATATTGCCGGATTGTTGCAGAGCCCGCAGCACTTGAAGCGCCTGCCGGCCAGTTTCCACCGGCACGAACAATTGATCATGGAAGGCTCCTGCAACCACGTTGCAGCTGATGCCGGCCTGGGCCAGGGCACCGGAGAACGCAGCGGTCAGGCCCACGGCCTGCAGGTCCGAATGGACCCCCAGCGTGATGCGTGCGGCGCGAAACAGAATGGCCAGGCCGGCATCGGCGGCCTGCGGCTCTGCCACGATGACCGTTGTGCCTTCGGCCTCGTGGATGGTCGCCACCGGTGTCAAGGCTTGGAAGTCTGCATCATGGGGCACCACGCACCAGACGAAGACGCCCGGGTAC
>JANMKM010000119.1:0-1990 GCA_031372035.1 Rhodoferax sp.
GCTGAGCGCGCCGGGCCTGAGCCTGAGCAGCGCCACAGCGCCGCGCTCGGTGCGCATGCGCTGGAGCGACGGCACGCCAGTGGCCGTATGGATCGAGCCCAAGGGCGAGGCCAAGTGCAGCGTGGCGGTGGAGCACGGCAAGCTGACCAGTGCCGAGCAGGCCGCAGCGCAAAAGCTGTTCTGGCGCGCGGCGCTGGAGCGGCTGGCAGCGCTGGTGGCTGTCGCGTGAGCTGCCTGCCCGCGTGTCTGCGGGCGCTGGGCCTGCTGCTGGCGCTGGCTCTGGGCCCCCCGGCCCTGGCCCAGGCGCCGCAGCGCGGTTTTGCCATCACCCACTACGACCTGCAGCTGGAGCCGGACTTTCAGGCGCGCAGCATTCGCGGCCAGCTGCGGCTGCGGCTGGTTGCCATGCGGGCCGACCTGCGGCATGTGGCGCTGGATGCCGGCGCGCTGCAGATTGACGCGGTGCGCGAGGCGGGCAGGGCGCTGGCTGCGGACCGGCAGGGCACGGCGCTGATCATCCGGCTGGCCACGCCGGCTGCCAGCGGCGCGGAGCGCGAGCTGCTGATCGACTACCACGGCACGCCCACCCAGGGCCTGAGTTTTCACGCCGAGGTGCAGCAGGTGGCCACGGCCTTTGCCACCAGCCAATGGATGCCCAGCCTGGACGACCCCGATGCCCGGGCCACCTTCGAGCTGCGCCTGCTGTTGCCACCGGGCCTGCTGGCCGTAGGCAATGGCGAGGCCGGCGTGCCGGAGGCCCAGAGTGATGGCCGGGTGCTCTGGCGCTGGCGTCTGGCGCAACCGATGCCGGGCTATCTGTATGGCTTCGCCGCGGGGCCGTTTCGTGAAGTAAGAGCCTCAGCGGGGACGGTTGCGCTGCGTTTTCTGGGGCCGCAGAGTTTCAGCGCCGCGGAGCTGGCGCAGGTGTTCAGCGACAGTGCCGACATGCTGGCCTTCTACCAGGAGCGCGCCGGTGTGCCGTACCCGCTGAATGGCTACACCCAGGTGCTGCTGCATGGCCCCGGGGCACAGGAGATGGCAGGCTTCTCGGTGATGGGCGAGCGCTATGGCCGCCGGGTGCTGCACGAGCCTGGCGCCATCTGGCTGGGCGCGCACGAGGCGGCGCACCAGTGGTGGGGCAATGGCGTGACCAACCGCGCCTGGACCCACTTCTGGCTGAACGAAGGCATTGCCACCTTCATGACCGCGGCCTACCTGGAACACCGCTTCGGGCCGGAGGAATACAGCCGACAGATTGACGCAGCGGCGAAGAAGTACGAGGCGCTGCGCACCCAGGGGCTCGACAAGCCACTGGTGTTCCCGGACTGGAAGCAGCCCAGCGCCGCCGACCGCTCGCTGGTGTACGACAAGGGTGCCTACGTGGTGCACCTGCTGCGCCAGCACATCGGCGAGCAGCGCTTCTGGGCCGGCCTGCGCGCCTACACCCGCAAGCACTGGGGCCAGTCGGTGGTGACGGCGGACTTTCAGGCGGCGATGGAGGGGGCGTTTGGGGCCAGCCTGCAGGGGTTCTTTGACCGGTGGGTGTACCTGCGGCTGCCGGACGCTACAAAATGAGTAGCTGTTCGTGGTTTATCCATGCGCTTTTCGGCTCGTTCTACGAGTGAAGATTGCTTGAAATCGGGTGCAGTGAGGGGGTTTTGGCCGTGAAATGTTGACGCCGGCCGAAAACTGACCCCCGGTGGGTCAATATTCAATCGGCGCGGACACGCCAGCTCTTGGAGCAAGGCATCCCCGCGCTGGTGGCAGACAACCAGATGCGCCAGCGCGACGAACGCTTCCAGGACCGCGACAGGTACAAGACCAAGGATCCACTGGCCGACAAGCAGCCCACGGGCCAGGCCAGGCCCATGAAGAGATTCGGCCCCAAAGATTTCGCATTCAATGACGACAACACCTGCACCTGTCCGGCCGGCCAGACGCTGCACAGCTTTGGCAGCATGTACACCACGGCCACAGGCCAGCGCTACCA
>JANMKM010000390.1:0-13035 GCA_031372035.1 Rhodoferax sp.
GCCCGGAAACGGCTAGCGAATCTTGCCCAGCAGGGTTTCCATGTCGCCCAGCATGGCCGCCAGATCGGCCTGGGTGCCGGCTTCGCTGCCCAGGCGGTTTCCCAGCTCCTGCTCGATGAAGCAGACCGTCATGCGCACATAGGCGCTGTCCAGCGCCTTGCGCACAGCCGACATCTGGGTGGCAATGGTCAGGCAATCCTCGCCCTCCTCCAGTAGCCGCTGCACACCGCGCAACTGGCCTTCGGCCCGCTTGAGCCGGTGCAGCAAGTCGGTACGCTTCTTTTCGTCAGTCAGGGTGGTCATGGCACACGCCTCGGCAGCGGCGGCTGGTATGGGGATTCGCTCCATTATGTCGCCACCGGCCCAGGCCTTCGCCACCGGCTCAGGCCCTGGTGCTGCGGCTTTCCGGCACGCCCAGCTTCTTCAGGATCATGCCCAGCGGGCACACATTGCTGAAGCCGAACTGGAACAGATTGGCACCGACGAAGGCCGTGAACGCCAGCCACCAGTGGCTGACAAACAGCGGGCTGGCGTCGACGCCCAGCGCCAGCGACACCAGGATGAACAGGCCGGCAACGATGTGGATGTAGCGGTCTACGGTCATGGAAGTTCTCCTTCGGGGTTGATAAACGGGTTTGCTGCGGTGGCGGCGCTGCGCGCGGCCATGCGCCTGGCGAAGACGGCGTAGTACAGGACGGGAATCACCACCAGCGTCAGCAGCGTGGAGACCAGGATGCCGAAGATCAGCGACACCGCCAGACCGTTGAAGATCGGGTCGTCCAGAATGAAGAAGGCGCCGATCATCGCGGCCAGGCCGGTCAGCACGATCGGCTGGACCCGCACCACGGCCGATTGCAGCACCGCCTGCCGGAACGGCACGCCGCGCGCCACCTCCAGCTCGATGAAGTCCACCAGCAGGATCGAATTGCGCACAATGATGCCGGCCAGCGCGATCATGCCGATCATCGACGTGGCCGTGTACTGCGCACCCAGCAGCGCATGGCCGGGCATCACGCCGATGATGGTCAGCGGAATTGGCGCCATGATCACCAGCGGCGTGATGTAGCTGCGGAACTGGGCCACCACCAGCAGGTAGATCAGGATCAGGCCCACCGCATAGGCGGCGCCCATGTCACGGAAGGTCTCGTAGGTGATCTGCCACTCGCCGTCCCACTTCAGAGCGTAGGCCTGGTACGGGTCCGCCGGCTGGCGGATCCAGTATTCGCCCAGCTCACCGGTATTGGGCAACGCGGCCTGTTGCAGCCGGCTGCGGATGCCGAACAGCCCGTACAGCGGCGAGTCGATGAAGCGCGGACTGCTCAAGCCTTGTGGGCGCATGCCGACATCACCCATGACGTAGGCCACGCCCAGCAGGTCCTTGGTGTAGCGCGGCTTGTCGATCACGCCCTGCTCCACCCGCACCAGCTCCGACAGAGCCACCAGTTGACCATTGGCCGCGCGCAGCGGCAGGGCCAGCAGCGCGTCCAGGCCGATCTGCTGCTCCAGCGGCAGTTGCAGCCTAACCGGCACCGGGTACTTGGACTGGCCGTCGTGCAGATAGCCGGTGTCGGCGCCCGAGAGCGCCGAGTGCACCGTCTCGCTGATGCTGGAGACGGAAATGCCCAGGGTCTCGGCGCGCTGGCGCTGCACCCGCAGGAAGCTGCGTGGCGCGTCAGCCTGCAGCGAGCTGTCGATGCCGACCACATGGGCGGTGTCACCAAAGGCCCCTGCCACTCGCGCTGCCAGGGCATTGCGCCCGGCCTCGTCCGGGCCATAGATCTCCGCCACCAGCGGCGCCATCACCGGCGGGCCAGGCGGCACTTCCACAATCTTGAGCCGGGCCTGGTGCTGCGCGGCGATGCGCTCCATTGCCGGGCGCAGGCGCTGCGCAATGGCGTGGCTCTGCGCATGGCGCTGGCTCTTGTCCACCAGGTTGACTTGCAGGTCGCCCTGCTCGGCATCCGCACGCAGGTAGTACTGCCGCACCAGACCGTTGAAGGTGATGGGCGAGGCCGTGCCAGCGTAGCCCTGCAGATTGCGTACCTCAGGTTGCGCTGCCAGGTACTGCCCCAGCTCTTGCAGTGTGGCAGCGGTGGTCTGCAGTGGCGTGCCAGAAGGCATTTCCAGCACCACCTGGAACTCGCTCTTGTTGTCAAACGGCAGCATCTTCAGCACCACCCACTGGGCCACTGCCAGGCCCACGGACAGCAACAGCGCCGCCGTGATGCCGAGGGCCAGCAGCCAGCGCTTGCGCGCGCTTTGCAGCAACGGCAGCAGCAGCCAGGTGAACAGACGCTGAACCCGGCCCGGCGACGGCAACTCAGTGGCAGAGGCAGTGGCTGTGCCTGAGGGCGTGGCATTGTGGTTGTCTGCCGCCGTCGGCGCCGACGGCTCAGGGGCTACCGGGCCATGCGGCTTCAGCAGCCGCAGCGCCAGCCAGGGCGTGACCGTAAACGCGATGGCCAGCGACAAGGCCATGCCCAGGCTGGAGTTGATCGGTATAGGGCTCATGTACGGCCCCATCAAGCCGGAGACAAAGGCCATGGGCAGCAGCGCCGCAATCACGGTCAGCGTCGCCAGGATGGTCGGACCGCCAACCTCGTCCACGGCAGCGGGGATGATCTCGCGCAGGGTCTTGCCGGGGTCCAGCTGTTGATGGCGATGGATGTTCTCGACAACAACAATGGCGTCATCGACCAATATGCCGATGGAGAAGATCAGGGCGAACAGCGACACCCGGTTCAGGGTGAAGCCCCAGGCCCATGAAGCGAACAGCGTGGCGGTCAGTGTCAGGATGACGGCGGCACCGACGATCACGGCTTCACGCCGGCCCAGCGCCAGACCCACCAGCAGGATGACCGAGGCCGTGGCGAAGGCCAGCTTCTGGATCAGCTTGTTGGCCTTCTCGGCCGCGGTCTGGCCGTAGTCGCGCGTGATGGTGGCCTCGACGCCCGCCGGAATCACGCTGTTGCGCAGGGAATCCAGCCGGCTGCGGACCGCGGCGGCCACGTCCACGGCGTTCTGGCCCGGCTTCTTGGTCACGGTCAGCGTCAGCGCCGGAAAGACCTGGCCTGCTGGCCCGCTGGCTGCTTGTGCCGGGGCACCGGCCGAGGCTGCGTCGCCCACGCCCGGCGTGAACCAGACGTACTGCTGCGCCTGCCGTGCCGTGTCCTCGATCCGCGCCACTTCGCGCAGGTAGACCGGGCGGCCATTGCTGACGCCCACCACCACTTCGGACAGCTCCTCGGCCGAGGCAATGAAGTCACCGGTCTGTACGCTGACCATGCCGGCCGGCGCTACCGGGCTCAACACGGCGCCTGCGGGCAGTGCCTGGTTGGCCGCGGCCAGGGTGGCCTGCAGCCGTTTCAGGTCGACGCCGCGCTCGCGCAACCGCAGCGGGTCCAGCCAGACCATCACGGCCCGGCCCGGTGCGCCGATGGTGCGCACCTCGCGCGCGCCGGGTACGCGCTTGAGCTCCGCCTCCAGGGTGTTGCCCACACGCTCCAGTTCACTGGCCGGCAGCAGTTGCCGGCTCCACAGGGTAATGCCCAGCACTGGCACATCGTCGATGCCCATCGGCCGAACCACCGGCGGCAGCACGCCCAGGTTTTTTGGTAACCAGTCCTGGTTGGCATTGAGCACGTCATACAGCCGCACCAGCGCCTCGGTGCGCGCCACACCCACCTGGAACTGCACGGTCAGCACTGCCATACCCGGGCGCGACACCGAGTAGGTATGTTCGATACCGGCAATCTGGCCCAGCACCTGCTCGGCCGGCTGGGCCACCATGTTCTGCACTTCGGCGCTGCTGGCGCCGGGGAAGGCGATCAGCACATTGGCCATGGTGACGTTGATCTGCGGCTCTTCCTCGCGCGGCGTCACCAATACCGCAAAAAGGCCCAGCAGCAGCGCCACCAGCGCCAGCAAAGGCGTCAGCGCGTTGTCCTGGAAGGCACGTGCCAAACGCCCGGCTACGCCCAGATGGCTCCCACGGTCGTTCACTGCGTGGTCCGCGTTGTTCATGGCTGGGCCGCCACAGATCCAACCAGACCGGCGCGCACTGGATCGAGCGCAACCCGCTCGCCGGCCGTCAGACCAGCGAACACTTCCACCACACCACCGGCAGCCGGGCCGATGCGCACTGCGCGCAGCGCAAAGCCTTGCGCCAGCGCCACGTAGACGGCCGTCAGCTCGCCGCGGCGCAGCACGGCCTGCTCGGGCAGGCTCAGACGGTTCGAAGCCTCGGCGCTGGCTGGCGCAGCAGTGGCTCGCGCCTGTACCCGCACCATCTGGCCCGGGCGCGCAACGCTGACGCTGCCGGGCAGGCCCAGGCGCCATTCCACAGTCTGCGAGACCACATCCGCCGTGGGCAGCAGTTCCCGGGTTACCGGCACCAGCCGCTGGCCATCCGGCAACAGCACCTGCAGCTCGGCAGCGTGGGCCATCTCGGCGGCCCGCGAGGCTGGCAACTGCACCACGGCGCGCAATTTTCCCGGTTCATACAACGTCACCAGTGTCCGCCCGGGCAACGCCAGGTCGCCCGACTCTGCGTGGGTGGCCAGCACCACGCCTTCAAAGGGTGCCAGCACCTCGGCATAGCCTTGCGCCACCGCGCTCTGGGCGCGCGCGGCCTGGGTCTGGCGCAATGCCGCCTGTGCCGCCTGCTGCTGGTTTTGCGCGTTGTCGAGCGCAGCCTGGCTGATAAAGCCGCTGGCACGCAGGCCGCGGTTGCGCTCCAGCGCCTGTTGGGCGGTGCGCAGTTCGGCCTCGGCCTGGGCCACGGCTGCATCGCTGCGTTGGGTGTTGGCCCGCTGCTCCCGGTCATCCAGGCGCACCAGGGGCTGGCCGCGCCTGACCGTGTCACCGGCCTTGACCCGCAACGCCAGCACATTGCCGCCGGTCTGGGCGGTGACGGTGGCCTGGTGCACCGGCTGCAGCACGGCGTCGAACTCCATGGCGCCCGCCACGGCTGCCCGGCCCACCAACACTGTCGGCACGACGCTGTGCGTTGCCTCGGCAGCCAGCACGGTAGCGGCGGTGCAGGCCAGGCTCAACACGGCCAGGGCGTTGCGAATCGGGTTCATGGGGCATCCTTCTGCATACCCCGTGGAGTATATACCCGTCAGGGTATATCAGTCAAGCGACCCCCTGGTCAGCCCAGCAGCCACCCCACCCGCTGCAGGCTGGCAATAGCCCACAGCCGCTCGATGGCCGCGCGCATCTCGGGCTCGGCGGCGGCGCTGCTGTAGGCCGCCAGCCGTAGCGCCTTGGCTGTTATCTCTTCCCGGCTCAGGGTGTTGCCCGGGTCGCCCTTGGGCTCGTCAACACGTCCATGCAGCACCCGGCCGTCGGTGGTGTACACCGTCACCTTGCCGATCCAGCGGCGCGGATAGGCGGCGTCCACTTCCGGGTCGAGCTGCATCTGCACCGTGTCACGCAGGGCCACGGTCTGGGCTTCCAGAAAATGCTGGTCAAACTCGGCCAGGCCGGCATGACCGAAGCGCGCCACCAGTGCCAGCACCGTGCCCATGGAAAACTTCGACTGGTGCACCGTGCTGGGTTCGGTCACCGGCCCCAGCACATCGATGGCGCCCTGGTGCACATGACACACCACGCGCTGCAGGTCGCCCGGTTGCAAAGCTTCGCGCTGCAGCACCTGCAGCAGTGCGTCGGCCGCCGGATGGGTATGGCGGCAGCAGGCGTGGTACTTGAACGAGGTCTCCACCGTGGCCCAACGCGTGCCCAGACCATCGGTCAGCTTTGCCACATCGGCGTCGCTGGACATGCCTGCCGCCATGCCGGCAGGCCCCTCCAGAATCTGCGCCGCGCCGGTAAAGCCGTCTTGCGCCAAGCTGGCCGACATCAGGCCCGCCGCCGCCGCGTGTGCCGTATGCAGTTGCTTGGAGTCGGCCGCGGTGCGCAAGAACTCCCACAGCCCGGCAGCCTGGGTGCCGGCCGAGCCCAGGGCATGCTGCATCTGCTGCGGGTTCAGCCCCAGCAAGTTGCCAGCGGTGGCAGCCGCAGCCAACGTACCGGCCGTGCCGGTAGTGTGGAACACCTTGTAGTGCGAGCGGCCCAGAAACTCGCCGACACGGATACCCACCTCGTAGCCTGCCACCGCAGCCGCCAGCAGTTGCGTACCACTGCGTCCCAGCGTCTGGGCCAGCGCCAGCGCCACCGGAAACACCACCGTCGCCGGGTGAAACACCGAGCCGTTGTGCACATCGTCCTGCTCGGCCACGTGCGAGGCCGCGGCATTGGCCATGGCGGCAAAGTAGGCACTGGAGCCGCTGCGCGAGACCAGCACCTCGGCGCCACCGTCGGCTGGCCCCATCTGGCGGCAGAAGCTTGCGATGGATTCCACCGGCCGCGAACCCTTGCCCGCGAGGCAGGAGCCAAACCAGTCCACCAGCAGGTCTTCAGCCTTGCGCAACACCGGCCCGGGTATGGCATTTGCGTGCAGGGTGGCGGCATAGGCGGCAAGTTCGGCGCTAGCAGTGGTCATGGAATTGCCCTCAACGATGGTGGTCGATGGTAGCCAAAAGCGCTGGCTTGAACTCCGGCATGCCGTTCTCATCTGGACGCAAGCCAGGTAGCCATATGGTGATAATGGTTCGAAACAGGGCGCAACGAGAACATGCAGTTTCTGGATCCGCACACGATCATCCTGATTACGGGAGTCATGGGGTTGATGATGGCGATGGTGCTGCACTCACTGCGGCGCAATTGCCCACCTTCGGTAAAAGGCTTGAGCCAATGGGCTATTGCACCGCTGCTGCTGTTCATTGGCACCGGTGTCACCGCCTTGCGCGGCGGGCCGTTCGACACGCTGTCCATCATGGTGTCGAACCTGATCTTCTTCGTCGGCGTGTACATCACACTGGAGGGCAGCCAGCGCTTCTTCGACGTGGCGCCGCGCTTCAAGTCCTGGATGACTGTGATCGCCGGGTTCTGGCTGGCCATCACCTGGTTCACCGTGGTGCAGCCGGCCTACCCGCCGCGGCTGTTCATCTTCACCTTCTGCATGATGACGCTGATGGGCGCACATGCCTGGCTGTTGTACCGGCACGCGCCAGCCACGTTTTCCGGCCAGCTGGCGCTGTCCGTGATGGTGGTGGGCACAGCGGTGCAGGCCATGCGCTGTGTCACTTCGGTAGTGCTGCCCACCGGCGTGGGTGTGTTCGACCGTTCGGCGGTGCATCTGATCTATCTCACCACCTATTCCTTCACCATTCTGCTGACCACCATCAGCCAGGTGGTGATGACCACCGACCGCATGCGCCTGGAGTTCGAGCACCTGGCCAACCACGACTCGCTCACCGACGCCTTCACCCGCCGCCACATGAACGAGGCGGTGCAGCTGGAGCTGGACCGCACGCTGCGGCACGGCCGTCCGGTGGCGCTGCTGATCATGGACCTGGACCATTTCAAAACCATCAACGACACCTACGGCCACCAGACCGGTGACCAGGTGCTGATCGACTTTGTGGCCCTGGTCAAGACCACGCTGCGCCGGCCGGACCAGCTGGGCCGCTTCGGCGGCGAGGAGTTCATCGTGCTGTTGCCCGAGAGCAGCCGCGAGTCGGCTCTGATCACAGCCGAACGCATCCGGGTAGCTGTGGAACAGGCGCCGCAGCCCGCCTGCACCGTCAGCATCGGCCTGACGATCTCCCAGCCTGGCGACACACTCAACAGCCTGGTGGCACGGGCTGACGCCGCCATGTACCGGGCCAAGGACCTGGGCCGCAATCGGGTCGAGGTTGGTTGACATGACACCTGCACAGATCGATACCTTCTTTGCCACGTTGCGCGCGGCCAATCCGCAGCCGCTGACCGAGCTGGAATACACCAGCGTGTTCGAGCTGCTGGCCGCCGTGCTGCTCAGCGCCCAGGCCACCGACGTGGGCGTGAACAAGGCCACAGGCCGCCTGTTCCCGGTGGCCAACACACCCGCCAAGGTGCTGGCGCTGGGCCAGGAAGGGCTGGAGTCCTACATCCGCACCATTGGCCTGTTCCGCAGCAAGGCCCGGCACCTGCTGCAAACCTGCCGCATCCTGGTGCAGCGGCACGGCGGCGTGGTGCCGCGCAGCCGCGAGGCCCTGGAGGCGCTGCCCGGCGTCGGCCGCAAGACCGCCAACGTGGTGCTGAACGTGGCCTTCGGCGAGCCGACCATGGCGGTGGACACGCACATCTTTCGCGTCGCCAACCGCACCGGCCTGGCCCGCGGCAAGGGCGGCCGTGGCCCGGCGAAGACGCCGCTGGAGGTGGAGCTGCAGCTGCTGCAACGCATTCCGCCAGCCTACCTGGTGGACGCCCACCACTGGCTGATCCTGCATGGCCGCTATGTCTGCCAGGCGCGCACGCCACAGTGCTGGAACTGTGGGGTGGCGGGGCTTTGTGACTTTGAGCCGAAGACGCCGTTGCCGCGTTGAGGCCCCCTCACCCCTGCCCTCTCCCGCGGGGCGGGAGAGCGCAAATTGGGGTCAGAGCCCAATTTCGAAGGAGCTCATGTCACTCCGGAGAAGCAGTTGTCCTGAATTGGGATCTGACCCCGATTTGCTATCTGCTATCGATCCAGGAGTGCTCCGTGCTTGCTGAATGCGGCTCGCGGCAGTTCTTTCCCCTCTCCCCGACCGGGAGTGGGCAGGGTGAGGGGTTGCTTTCAGCGCCTCTACGCCGCCGACAGCTCCACAAGCCGCAGAAACTCGGCACGGTGGCCGTAGCGGTCTTGTCCGCGGGACTCACGCGCCAGGGCCAGCACCTGGTCCGGGCCGTAGTCGCCGATCAGGGTACTGGAGCGCAACCACTGGCCCCAGGCAGCTACTGCCGCTGCGAAGCGGAAGTCGGTATCGGCGCTCTGGATCGCCGGCAGTGCCGCACCGCGCGCCACCGGCGTCTGCACCAGGATGCTGGTGCTGGTGCCCGGCTCCTTGTAGCGCAGCTTGACCCAGGCCAACTCGTTCGGCCGGCTCGTTGATCCGGCGGGCGTGGCCGCTTGCTGGTAGCGCAACGGGTCCACATTGCCGGGTGCGCCGCGCGGCACGAATTCGTACAGCGCGGTCACGGCGTGGCCGGCGCCCACGTCGCCGGCATCCACCTTGTCGTCATTGAACTGCTCGCGCGTCAGGGCCCGCAGCTCATAGCCCAGCAGGCGGTATTCGTCGACGTTGGCCGGGTTGAACTCCAGTTGCAGCTTCAAATCCTGCGCGATCACGGCCAGGGTCGAGGTGAATTCGTTCACCAGCACCTTGTACGCCTCCTGCAGCGAGTCCAGGTAGTGGTAGCTGCCGTCGCCGGCGTCGGCCAACTGCTTCATCAGCGCCTCGTTGAAATTGCTGTCGCCCACGCCCAGCGTGGTCAGGCCGATACCGGCCTTGCGCTCGGCCTCGACCAGCGCCTTGAGCTCGACCGGGCTGGTGACACCGATATTCAGGTCACCATCGGTGGCCAGCAGCACGCGGTTGATGCCGCCGGCAATCCGGGCCTCGCGCGCCTGGGCATAGGCCATGCGGATACCGGCCTCACCGTAAGTGCCGCCGCCGGCCACCAGGGTGTCGATGGCACCGAGGATGCGTTCCTTCTGGTCACCGGGCGTGGCCGGCAGCACCAGCCGGGTGCCACTGGCATAGCTGACGATGCTGACCCGGTCTTGCGGCCGCAACTGGCCGGTCAGCAGCTTGAGCGCCGACTTCACCATCGGCAACCGGTCCTGCGGGCCCATGGAGCCCGACACGTCCACCAGGAACACCAGGTTGGCGGCCGGCAGTGACGCCTTGGCCACGTCCTTGCCCTGGATCGCGATGCGCAGCAGGCCGCGCTGGCCGTTCCAGGGCGAGGCCACCACCTGGGCGCTGACGCTGAAGGGTTGCGCTGCGCCTTCAGGAGGCAAGGCGTAGGCGTAGCCGAAGTAGTTCACCAGTTCCTCCACCCGCACCGCGTCGCGCACGGGCAGTTGGCCGCGGTTGATGAAGCGGCGCACATTGGCGTAGCTGCCGCTGTCCACATCAGCGCTGAAGGTGGAGACCGGCTCCTCGCTCACCCGCTTCCAGGGGTTGTCGGCAAACTGCTGGTAGCGCGCTGTGTCTGGCTGTGGCGGCCGCATACCGGGTGGCACAAACGGCATCACGCCGGCGATGCGTTGCGCGGCCATGGCGGCGGCCGGTGGCGGCGACGGCGCTGACAGCACAGATGGCGCCATTGGCATCGGACGGGCTATGGGCTGCGCCGCCATCTCGGCCCGTTGCAACGCCAGCTTGGCTGCATTGTCTTGAGTGGCCGCCGACACCACACTTTGGCTGGCAACCGGCGCCTTGTTCTGACCGCCAGCCTGCGCCGCGCCCTGCCCGTTCCCTGTCGGGGTTACCACTGTCGGTGGTACGGCCTGCGCGGTTTGCAATGGCGCTGTACCGGTGGTGCAGGCCCCCAGCAGCGCCGCGGCACCGAGGAAGGCACAGACCATGCGCCACCCGCGCGTGGTGTTGGATAGATGCATGCTTAACTCCCCCGGTCGTGGTTGCCGGCTCTCAGGCCAACGCCGCGCCGCCGCGCCGCGTTGACCCGCGGC
Organism: Rhodoferax sp.; assembly: GCA_031372035.1. Lineage (GTDB taxonomy): Bacteria > Pseudomonadota > Gammaproteobacteria > Burkholderiales > Burkholderiaceae_C > CAISIP01. The sequence continues at coordinate 10,565 of JANMKM010000390.1, forward strand.
CCGCATCAAGGTGCAAGCAGGGGTAACAATTTACCCTCGGAGCTGGCAGGGGCGGCGATGCCCAGCAGCCGCGAGAGTGTTGGCGCAATATCCGCCACCTCGACCCGGGTGTCGATGCGCCCGGCCTTCACCCATTTCGGACCGTAGACCATGATCGGGACGTTGGTGTCATAGGCGTGCGGCGAGCCATGCGTGGTGGCGTTGGAAGAGCCGGACATCCACCACGGCTTGAGCGCCAGCACGATGTCCCCCGAGACATCCGGATGGAAAGCCCTGCGCATCTGCTCGAAAAACGGCGCACCGGCACGGCTGCCACTGATCAATTCCTGGCGGGTATAGGCCGCGGCGATACCCGGCTCGGACAACGCCAGCTTGCGGGTTTCCTCAAACAGCGCAGCAGTGTCCACGGTGGCCATCAACTTGCGATCGAACAGGAGATTCGTTGCACTGTAGTCAGCGACCCACTTGCCGGCTCCGAAGCGTTGCACCAATGCGACGTTCAGCCGCCCCAGCATCTGGCCCACATTGACACGGCCTGCGTCGCGACCCAGGGACAGGCTGTGCTCGGGCGCCGGCATGAAGCCGTGATCCGCGGTCTGGACCACGATGTAATTGTCCTTGCCAACCAAGTCGTCCAGGTCCTTGAAGAATGCCTGGTACAGCCGGTCGAGCTGCAGCATGTGGTCGTGCGACATGCGCGACTCGGCGCTGAAAGCGTGGTTCACGTAATCGTGGCCGGACAGGCTGATGGCCAGAATGTCGGGCGCATCATCCTGCCCCAGTGCTTCGCCCCGGATCGCGGCCCGGGCGAAGTCCAGTGACAGGGCGTCGGCAAAGGGGCCGATCAGCAGGCCGCTGTAATAGGACGGACCAGGCGCCGTGTCCGCCTCCGCGCCCATCATGCGTGGCAACTTGCCCACACCAGCACTGCGCGCAAACCATTTCTGCTCATCGGGCAGCGAGCGCGCATAGGCGGCCTCGGGCAGCAGGGCGGTCCATGCGGTCTTGAAATACCTGTCAGCCGGCTTGGCCGCATTGAAGGCGTTGACCCATTCAGGGTGCTCCTTCATGTAAAACGTGCTGGACGCAAACTGGCCGGTGCCACCCATGTACATATAAGCGGTGCCGGTCTTGCCACCCAGCAGGATGGCGCCGCGGTCCTTGCCCGAGATGGCTATCACCTTGGAGCGCGGATCGGCCCGTTTGAGGACGTCGCTCACAGTCTCGGCTTTCAGGTTCCGCGGGCTGGTTCCATCCAGCGCCTTGGTGGCGTTGCCGATGTAGCTGGCCGTGGTGTCGCCCGTGTTGTAGACCTGCGCCAGCGTGACCGGGTCGCGCCAGTCGTTGCCGATGATGCCGGTGCGATGCGGATAGGCGCCGGTCAGCATGACCGCATGCCCGGCAGCGGTGACGGTGTAGCCATGGCCATAGTGGGCGTTGGCAAACCAGGCACCGCGTTCCAGCAAGCGGTTGAACCCGTCGGGTGCCAGCTGATCCCGATATTCCAGCACCTGGCGCTGGGGCAGGCCATCGACCACCAGGAAGACGATCAACCTGGGTTTGGCTGGCGCAGCCGGTGGCGCTGCCGTGGCACAGGCGGCAAGCAGAGCTACGGCCAGCAAGGCCGGAAGGGAACGCAGGGTGAGTCTGTACAGGTTCATCAGCCGAGACTAGTGGAGAACCTCACCCGGGCGCCATGGTGTTAGTACGGGGCCAGGCGATACGGATCGGGCCTGTGGTGCAATTGCGGCATGCCTCCAACCCTGCGCCTGCCCGCCCGCCTGTTGTGCCTGGCCGTTGCCGGCCTGCTCGCCCTGGGCGGCGCCACAGCGGCCGAGGGCATGCGGGTGCGTGACGACGGCGGTGCCCGCGTCAGCCTGGCCGCTCCTGCGCAGCGCATCGTGAGCCTGGCGCCAAACCTGACGGAGATGGTGTACGCCGTGGGCGCCGGCACGCAGCTGGTGGGCGTGGGCCGCTACAGCGACTGGCCGGAAGCCGCGCGCAAGCTGCCGATCGTGGGCGACGCCCATGCCCTGAACCTGGAGGCCATCAGCCAACTCAAACCAGACCTGGTGCTGGTCTGGCAAAGCGGCACACCGCAACGCCAGCGTGACGCCCTGCGCCGGCTCGGCCTGCCGCTGTTCGAGAGCGAGATCCGCACTGTGGACGGCATCGCCGACACCCTGCGCCGGCTGGGCCAGCTGACCGGCCACGCCCCGGACGCCGACCGGACCGCCCAGACCATGCTGGAGCGCTGGGCCGCGCTGCGCCGTGCGCACCAGGGCATGGCACCGGTGCGCGTCTTCTACCAGGTGTGGGACGCGCCGCTGATGACCTTCAACGGCCAGCACCTGGTGGGCCAGGCGCTGCAGGCCTGCGGCGCAGTGAGCGGCTTTGACAAGCTCGCAGCCTTGACCCCCACCGTCAGCCGCGAGGCGGTGCTGGCCTTCAACCCCCAATTGCTGCTGGCC
>JANMKM010000191.1:0-2677 GCA_031372035.1 Rhodoferax sp.
GTTGTTCGAGAGCGCAGCCACCAACCTCGACCCTGCGGTGAACGATACCAACGAGTGTGTGGACCTGTTTCTCCGGAACATGGCCACCGGCGTCATCACCAACCTGACGCTGATTGGCTCAGACGGCAACATCAGCAATGGCTATTCGTACGACGCCAGCATCACGCCCGACGGCCATTACGTGGCATTTGCCAGCGGAGCCACAAACTTTGTGAAGCCCGACGAGAACCAGGGCAACGACATCTTCCGGCTGGACCTCTGGAGTGGCCAGATTGCGCGGGCCACGGAAACGGCAGCCGGTGTTCAGGACCGTGCCGGCCAGCATCCGCAGATCTCGGCCGACGGCCGCTACGTGGTGTTCGAAAGCCATGGCACGGAATTGGTACCGGTTGCCGGCGACAGCACCCTGTACACCAAGATCTTCGTCAAGGACATGGAGACCGGTGCCATCGAGATGGTCAGTCGCACCGTCACTGGCGGGGCACTCACCGTCTACGACGCCTACGCGCCCGAGATTTCCGACGACGGCCATTTCATCGCGTTCAACACCAGAGCCATCCTGGCAAACGCAGACTTCGGCACCAACGACGATGTGTACCGGGTGCCCAATCCGCTCTACAGCCCACGGGACACCATCGTCACCAGCGTGGACTACACCTTGCCGGCCAACGTGGAGATCCTGGTGGTGGACGGTGCTCCAGGTGCCCACAACCGCGGCATCGGCAATGCGCTGGACAACCTCCTGGTCAGCCATGACAACGGCGACTCACTCAGTGGTGGCGCCGGCAACGACATGCTGTCAGGCGGAGCGGGCAACGACACGCTGTACGGTGGCCCGGGTGACGATCTTCTGGACGGCGGCAAGGGCGTCGACGTGGTCCAGTTCGACAGCCCCTCCAGCGAATACAGCCGGGTCATACGGCTGGATCAGGACGGTCAAGGCTATTGGGAAGTGACGCACAACACGGGCACACCGGAACGGGATCTGGTGTATCGCAGCGAGTTCCTGCAGTTTGCCGATGCCACGCTGCCGATCGAGGCGCTGGGTGTCACCGTGACCGGCGCTGCCGGGGTGAACGACACGATTGACGGCAGCGACGCCAGTGACTCCATCACCGGCCAGAGTGGCAACGACACCATCAGCGGCTTCGAAGGCAAGGACATCCTGAGCGGTGGCAGCGGCCAGGACGACATCGACGGTGGCGACGGCGCCGACACGCTGGACGGCGGTGACGGCAATGACACGCTGGTGGGCGGCTCGGGCAGCGACATCCTGATCGGAGGGACGGGCGCGGACACCATGCAGGGTGGCACGGGTGCGGACCTCTACTACGTGGACGACCCGCTGGACCAGGTGATAGAGCTGGACAACAGCGCCGACACGGCCCTGCAGACGGCGATGGCACTGAACCTGGGCAGCACCATCGACAAGGTGGTCTCCAGCATCAGCTACACCCTGGGCAACTTTGTCGAGAACCTGGAGTTGGCCGCGGGCAAGGGCAACTTGAACGGCAGCGGCAACGCGCTGGAAAACGTGCTGGCCGGCAACGAAGGCAACAATGTGCTCACTGGCGGCGCTGGCAAGGACGTGTTCATGTTCGCGGCCCGCGGCAACGGCATCGACCAGATCACGGACTTTGCGCTGGGCGACGCCATCCAGGTGGCAGGCGCCAACTTCACCGGCAGCGTGACCGCGGGCACCGGTACCACGCTCGGCCTGAACCAGGTGCAGATCAGCACCGCTGGCGGCAATACCACCCTGTTTGTCGGTACCGATGCGGTGGCCGGAACCGATATCGAGATTCACCTCAACGGCACCTACACGGCAGGCGACTTTGGGCTGGGCGGCAACCTGATCGCCTTCGGCCCCGCGGGCCGCGCAGTGAATCTGCTGGCCTACAGCTGGAAGAACCATACGCTGCTTGAAGGCGTGTACGTCAGCAGCCCAAGCCAGAGCACGGGCACGGACTACAGTGGAGCTGCAGTCTTCAGCGGCATTGCCGACACCGCGCTGGCGCTGACCGCCAACCGGCCTGTTCCCAGGAGCGAGGTGTCCGCCACTGTTGCCGCCGTCAACCTGACCGATGCCATCGCCATTCTCAAGCTGGTCGTGGGTCTGGACGTCAATGGCGCCGGCAAGCCGCTCTCGCCCTACCAGGCCCTGGCCGCGGACTTCGACGGCAACGGCATGGTGAGTCTGAACGACGCCATTGGCGTGCTCAAGCATGTGGTGGGGCTGCCTTCGCCGGAACCCATCTGGCATTTCGCCGATGAGGCCGACATCAACGTACCAGCCAAGGCCAGCCTGAACCCGGGCGCGCCACCCGCCATCACGGCCGACGTGGGCCTGAGCAACCCGGCGCATGTGGGCCTGGTGGGCTACCTCAGCGGCGATGTGGATGGCAGCTACGCAGGAGCCTCCGGCGCACAGGATCTGGACAATACGCAACCGGGGTACTTCAATGCCCTGGTTGCGGATCATCCGGGCCTGAGTCTGGCGCAGTTCGGCATCTACACGCCTTGATCATCGGCCCGCCAGAGGACGCGTTGCGGCGAGAATGAGGCGGCCGCAATGGGCGGCAAACCGGCACCACCATGGCGACTGCAACCGGAGATTCCGTTGGGCTGACAGGCGACCCGCGTCTGGACGGCCTGCTGCAGGGCGGATCCTGGGTAT
>JANMKM010000395.1:0-3088 GCA_031372035.1 Rhodoferax sp.
CGGGGTCTGCCGTGAGCGTGCTGCGCGTCACCCAGGCCCGCACCAGCACGCCGGCGGCTGTGCCGGACGGCAAGGACCCAGCCTGTACCTGTGTACCGGCGGCGGCATTTAGCCGCAACCGGTTGCCCGAGACCGAGGCCACCACGCCGGACAGCAATACCGGGTCCGCGGCGACGCTGAGCTTCTCCACCCGGCTGGCTACCATCACATTGCTGGAGCGGCTGGCGTCATAAGCCCAGGCGCCATGCACCTCGACCTCGTCGCCGGCCTGGATGGCCGCTGCATTGGCATAACCGCCCAATGCCGTGGCCGCGTTCTGCTGTGCGTCGCCACCTGCCGGTACCACCTTGACCCACTGCCCCATCACCTTGAACCAGCCACCGGCATCCACGCCAACGCCGACCGGGCCCACCAGTTGCGGCAGCACGGTGATGCTCTGTGCCTTGTTGGATGCGTCAAACACCAGCCGCACGCGCTGGCCCAGCTTCAGGTCGGCGTTGGCCAACGCTCCGCTGGCGTCCTCCTGCTGTGCCGCGGCGTTGCTGTCGTCGTATTCCACGCCGTCGACCAGCACGCTGCCAAAGCCGCTGATAGCTCCCGAGGCAGAACCCGTGCCGCCCGTGCCAACGCCGGCCGTCGTCATGCCACCGCCGCAGCCGACCACCACCAGGGCAATGACCAGCACCAGCAGCCAGACTTCGGCAGCGCAGGCCCCCAGGATAGTTCGCATCAGGTTCGTCTTCATTGCTTGTCTCCACCCTGTGATTCGGTTTGATCCAAAGTTGCCAATCCATGGCCCCCGGCGGCCTGGTCCATGGCCTCGGCGTAGCAGAACATGCCCAGCCGCAGGCGCTGGTCGCCACCCAGGGGTTCATCGTGTTCGCACAGCGGCACAGCCGCTTTGATCATTGCCGTCATCGCGTCATGCCACAGCTGGTTCGCCAGCAATTCGAGCTGCCGCGCCGACTGTCGGCTCAGGCCGTCGGCAAATACGGCCTGCTCCAGGTACTTGCGGCTGTCGTTGCCGGTCAGGTTGTGCACGCCAGCGGCCAGGTGATCGGCAACGCTGCCCGCCAGCAGGGCGCGCGCCTCCACCGCCTGGCTGTCCGGCAGGAAGCCGTGCTGCAGCAGGCGCAATACCGACCCGTTGAGTTGGGCCACCCCGAGGCGTACCAGTTCCTGCTGCACCGAGCGCGGATGCACATCGGTGGAGACCGAACGCACCAGGGCCTCAAAGCTGGGCGCCGGTCCGGCCAGGGACAGGTCGTCCGGCAATTCGGTGGCCAGCCAGCGCGCCACCACCTGCGTGGGCAGGCTGGCGCGCTCGCCGCTCGCCTCCCCGCTGACTACGCGCTGGGGCGCCGACAGGCCCTTGACGTCCTTGCGGTGCAGCCCGGAGAGCAGGCTCAGCGCGGACGCCGTCTGCTTGCCGCCAATGCGCTGGGTTTCACGCTGCGCCTCGTCCAGAAACACGGGCTTCAGTGCGTTCGCGAACTCGGCATGGCCAACGCCCGAGCGCACCAGCCAACGCACCAGCGGCTGCATGATCCGCAGGCACATCCTGAGAACGGATGCACTGTTGCTGATGGGTTGGACCGATTCCATGTCCATCAGTATATGGGAAATATTCCCATATATGACAACAGAGCGGACTTTTCGGTAACACCATGCAACGCAACTACTGTGCTGGATGAACGCCTTCGAGTCCTCCAATCACTTGAACGGCAGCCTCTCGTCCTTGAGCTCTGCAATCGCCGCAAACTCCGGGTCTTTGTGCACCAGGATGGCGCCACATTGCAGTGCTGTTGCAGCAATCCACGCGTCGGCCACGGACATCGGATGCAGGGCCTTGATGCGGGAAGCGCATTCCAGCAACTCCGGACTTTCATGGACCCAGATCAGCGGCAAGTCCTGACACAGGGCGTACGCTGCCCGGCCAGCGGCCTCCCCTTCCGACTTCCAGACGCGATAGAACACTTCCATCAGCGACATGAAGCAGGCATGCACTGTGGCAGTACCCGTTGATGCCTGAGTCAGCAAATCAGCAACCCGGTCGCTGCCCGGCTCGTCGTTGTGCAGCGTCAGCAGGGCTGACGTGTCCAATACATAGCGACTCACTGGCGCCCGCTACGCCGCTGCTCACTGACCACTTCCGCCCGGCGATCGGCCAACAATTGTGCTACGGTGCCGCCGTTGCCAGCACCGCGAAACGCGGCGATCGCTTTGTGAGCCGCCACCTCTGCTGCGCCGGCGACGCCGACGTTGCCCTGCAGCGCAGCGTAATCTTGCATCGCCACCAGCATGGCAACCGGACGGCCACGCCGGGTAATGGTGATCGGCTCGCGCTGCGCGGCATCCAGCAATTGGCCGAAGCGGTTTTGCGCTTCTACCGAAGTAATGGCAATCATGACTACACCTTCAACTGGCCAATATGTTCAGTATAGCCATTTCGAACAACTTCCGCACCCGACAAGGCCAGACGGTTTCAGGCGGTCATTCGACCGACATCATCTTCCACGGCGGGTTCTTGCGCTTCTCGCCCGCCCAGTACAGGCAGACCTGGTTACCCGCCGGGTCCGGCAGACGGGCCTCGCGCCAGAGCCAGCGTTCGTCCTGCGGCAGTTGGGTGAACACCAGCCCGGCGCCTTGCAAACGCTGCACCTGGGCATCCAGGTCGGCGGTCTCGAAATACACCACGGTCGCGCTGAGCGCAACCGGTTCGGTCACCAGATGCACCGAAAACGTGGTGTCGCCCTCGGGGCATTCAAAGCGCGCGTAGTGCGGGTTATCTACGATCTGGCGCAGTCCCAGCGTGCGGTAGAACGCCACCGATGCCGCCACATCCAGTGCCGGCACCGTGACCTGGTTCAGGTTCATGGCCGGTCCAGCGGCACGCGCTCGGCCAGCGCAATGGCGTCGATGGAAAACAGCAATCCGCGCGGCACCGCCACCATCGGCGTGGAACGTACCGGTGGCTCATGCGGGAAGTACTCGGCGAACAGGAAGTTGAGCGTGGCAAAGCCGCCGGGGTCGGCGACAAAGCAGGTGACCTTGATGACCAGGTCCAGGCCGCTGCCCGCGTCTTCCA
>JANMKM010000235.1:0-3417 GCA_031372035.1 Rhodoferax sp.
TGTCTTCGTAAATACTGGCATGGCTGCCGGACAGGATGATGCCCTTCAAACTTCCATTGCTGGCGTAATCGCGAACCCAGTCGTTGCTCACGTCGCAAGGATGGACTTCGCAGAACACATGGGCTTCGCGCACCCGGCGCGCAATCAGCTGCGTGACCTGGGAGCCGAAATCGAGGATGAGAATTTTTTGGTGCGGCATGGCATTGGGGGAAGGTGGAGAGCGCTGTCAGAGTGCTTCGCTGCTAGGTGAAGTTTTGGGTGACGCGGGCAAGCGCTCCCGGGGATCGGGCCAACGGCGCACTCAGCTGCGCGGCTGTCCCCCGCCCTTCGGGCTCCTCCTTTACGCCGCTGCGCCGAGCGCCCCGCCGACCCGATCCGGCAAACTGCTTTGGCGCACCACCTGCGCGCGCCATCGCCACTGGCTGCAGCGGATGCTGGGGTGGGTGGCGCAGCGAAGTAAAGGCGAAGGAGCAGGCCACAGGCCGACGACGGGGGACATTCGCGGAGCCATCCACCCCAGCATCCGCTGCGTGCAATGGCGGGATTCGAGCCAGGATCACGGAATCGTCTGCCTTTGGCAATTGCTCACTCGGCCCGATAGTTCGGTGCCTCCGTGGTGATCTGCACGTCGTGCACATGGCTTTCGCGGATGCCGGCGCTGGTGATCTCCACGAACTCGGCGCGTTGCTGCATCTCCGACAGTGTGGCGCAGCCACAGTAGCCCATGCTGGCGCGCAGGCCGCCGGCCATCTGGTAGATGATGCCGACCATCGAACCCTTGTACGGCACCCGGCCCTCGATACCCTCGGGCACCAGCTTCTCCGCGTTCGGGTTGCCACTGGTGGACTCCTGGAAGTAGCGGTCGGCACTGCCCTGCTGCATGGCGCCGATAGAGCCCATGCCACGGTAGCTCTTGTAGCTGCGGCCCTGGAACAAAATCACTTCGCCCGGTGCCTCCTCCGTGCCGGCAAACATTCCGCCCATCATTACCGTGCTGGCGCCCGCGGCGACCGCCTTGGCAATGTCACCGCTGTAGCGGATACCGCCATCGGCAATCAACGGCACGCCCGTGCCCTGCAGGGCCGTGGCCACACTGTCGATGGCCATGATCTGCGGCACACCGACTCCAGCGACGATGCGGGTGGTGCAGATCGAGCCGGGACCTATGCCGACCTTGACCGCGTCCGCGCCGGCCGCCACCAGGGCCAGCGCCGCGGCACCGGTGGCGATATTGCCGCCCACCACTTCCACCTGCGGATAGTTCTGCTTGACCCAGCGCACACGCTCGATCACTCCCTGGCTGTGGCCATGCGCAGTATCGACCACGATCGCATCAACACCGGCGCGCACCAATGCCTCGACCCGCTCTTCCGTACCCTCACCCACGCCAACGGCAGCGCCAACCCGCAGCTTGCCCAGGGCATCACGCGCCGCGTTGGGGAAACTGGTCTGCTTGGTAATGTCCTTGACAGTGATCAGGCCCTTGAGCTCGAAGGCATCGTTCACCACCAGCAGCCGTTCCAGCTTGAACTTGTTGAGCAGCGCCTTGGCCTCGACCAGTGTGGTGCCGTCGGGCACCGTGATCAGGCGTTCGCGCGGCGTCATGATCTGGCTCACCGGAACGTCGTAGCGGGTCTCGAAACGCAAATCACGGCCGGTGACGATGCCCACCACTTTGCCGGCGTCGCAAACCGGGAAGCCGGACACACCCAACTGGTCTGAGAGGTCAATCACCTGCCGCACGGTGTGGGACGGAGTGATCACCACCGGGTCGCGCAGCACCCCGGATTCATAGCGTTTGACCCGCGACACCTGGGCCGCCTGGTCCTTGATGGAGAGATTCTTGTGAACAATGCCGATGCCGCCTTCCTGGGCGATGGCGATCGCCAGACGGGCTTCGGTCACCGTGTCCATGGCCGCTGAGACCAGGGGCAGATTGAGCTCAATCTTGCGGGAGAATCGGGTGGTGAGGAAGGTGTCCTTGGGCAGGACCTGGGAGAACGCCGGGACCAGCAACACATCGTCGAAGGTCAGCGCTTTGCCAAGAAGGCGCATGTCAAAGCTCCAAATCGCGAATTGTACCCGTGCGGTTTTCTCCCGACGGATGGCAGTCTGGCGCCGCCCGACGGCGGGTCTGGAGTGGCATTTGCAGCTTGCTGGGGCTAAACTGTGGCCATGCAATTCCCCAGGCTACTCCTGCTTTCGATGGTTCTGTGTGCCACGGCGGCGTCAGCCCAATGGCAATGGCTCGACAAGGACGGTCGCAAAGTCTACAGCGACCGGGCCCCACCGGCGGACATTCCTGACAAGAACGTGCTGCAGCAGCCGGGCAACCGCAGCAAGGCGATGGCCGTGGCAATAGCGCCTTCGGCGTCCGCTGCATCTGCAGCCAAGGCCGGCATCAAGCTTGCCGATGTGGACAAGGAACTGGCCGACAAGAAGAAAGCCGCCGACGATGCCGAGGGTGCGCGCGTCAAGGCCGTGGAAGAGCGCATCGCCACGATCAAGCAGGACAACTGCAACCGTGCAAAGCAGGCCAAGGTGCAGTTGGATACGCCAATACGGCTGACGCGCGTCAATGAAAAGGGTGAGAAGGAGATGCTTGACACCGCCGCCCGCGATGCCGAGGCTCGGCGCATCCAGTCCATCATCGCCTCCGACTGCGGCTGAGGCACCCCCTCAGTAGCCCGGCTTCGCCCCCGGACGCGTCTTCGCAAACAGCCCGGCCCTGCGGGCACCCTGTTTCACAAAGCGCTCACGCCGCGCCATTTTCGGGTCCACCAGCAGCGGGCGATAGATCTCCACCCGGTCCCGATCACGCAACAGCTGCTCTGAGCTGCACTTGCGGCCCCAGATGCCCAGGTCCAGCTGCTGCACGTCCAGCTCGGAGCAGCGCGCCAGTACCGAACCGTGTTGCAGAGCCTGCAGCACGGTGCTACCGGGCTCCAGTTGCAGCGTCATTTCCCAGGCTTCAGTGGTCATGGCGGCATAGCAGACCGTGATCCGCAGCCTGGAATCAGCCGCCATAGACCTGCCCCGCCCTGCGCACGAATGCATCGACCAGGCCGTCGGCGATGCGGTCAAACACCGGTCCGACCACCGCCCCCAGGGCCGGATTGTCGAAACCGTAGTCCAGCCGCAGCTCCACCTTGCAGGCGCGCTGCGAACCGTCACCCAGCGGCACAAAGTCCCAGGTGCCCTCCAGCTGCGAAAATGGACCACTGACGAGTTGCATCCGCACCTGGGCGTCTGGCACATGGGTGTTGCGGGTCGTGAAGCTCTGCCGAATCCCGCCAAGCGCAATGCCAATCTCAGCGGTCATGCCATCGGCGTCGTTGGATGCCACCAGCGCGCGGTCGCACCAGGGCAGGAACTCGGGATAGGCCGCAACATCGGTCACCAGTGCGTACATTTCGT
>JANMKM010000245.1:0-2748 GCA_031372035.1 Rhodoferax sp.
AGGTAGAGCTGGTAGTGCTCAGGCACGAAGCACAGCTTGAGAACCCGAGCACTGAGATGGGAGTGCCGGACCCAGGCACGGCGCTGGCTTCGACTGGCTTCGAATTGCCCCACCAGCACACGTAACGGCAGGCAGGCGCTACAGCCATCGCAATATGGGCGATAGGTAAACATCCCGCTGCGCCTGAAGCCTTTGCCAACGAGTCCCGAGTACGTGTTGTTGTTGATCAGGTGACTGGGTGTTGCAACTTGCGATCGAGCTTGCTTGCCTGCCAAGTAGCTGCAAGGATAGGGGGCAGTCGCGTAGAACTGCAAGGATTGCAGTGGTAGGTCTTTGAGGTGCGTCACGTCGGCTTGGGTCGTGAGGGCAGAAGTTCGTTCCAGTATAGATTGTTGAACGTCCAGGCGGGTGCTGGCTGCGCGATGGATAGCTTCACCTGCTGCAGGAACAGACGCCGCTCGACTTCATGTGCCCCAAAAGAAGCGAGGTGTCGCGTGTTCTGCTGGCAATCAATCCATGCAATGCCGTGGCGGCGGCAAAAGCATAACAGCGCGGCTAGTGCAATCTTGGAGCCGTCAGTCACGGTTGTGAACATCGATTCGCCAAAGACAGCGCGGCCGATGGCGACGCAGTACAAACCGGCAACCAGGCGTCCGTCGATCCAGGTTTCCACACTGTGGACGAAGCCGGCGCTGTGAAAGGCTCGGTAAGCGCGCACCATATGCGGAAGGATCCATGTGCCGGTTTGTCCCGCGCGCTCGCTGCCGGCACATCCTGCAATCACGTCGGAGAATCGGTTGTCAAAGCGTATTTCGCAGTCAGGCGACGACCGGAATTTCTCAAGCGTCTTGCGCAGCGAACGATGTAGCCGAAAGTCTGAGGACTCCAGGATCATGCGGGGATCGGGGCTCCACCAAAGGATCGGTTGGCCTTCGCTGAACCAGGGAAAGGCGCCACCACAATACGCGCGATGGAGCGAGGCCTCCGACAGGTCTCCGCCCGCCGCAAGCAGCCCAGGGGCCTCTGAGGACATGCCCCATGCCTGATCCGATGGCGGCAGCGGGTCTCCAGGCTCAAGCCATGGCAGGCTCAGGTTTGCTGACATGGTGTGCGTGACTTAGTTGACAGATCCGCTTGCGGCCATAAAACGGCCCACCCCGCATATGGGCTGCATGGCCGGATTTTTGCCCATTCTGCAGGCCTTTGCGCTATATTGCGACAGGTATTCCATGATGCTCGTGGGCTGTTCCCTGCGCCAGCGGCCGTCTGGAAATCGGAGGACATGTATGCAGAATAGAACCATTGCGCGGGTCAGTGCGGCCACCTCAAAGAGAGCGCATTCGCGTTGGGCCGGTCCGTCGACTGCTGGACGGCGATTACAGGTGCCTTTGCGCGCACTGTCCATCGCACTGTATTCGGTTTTTGCGGCTGGTGTAGGCAGCCCGGTGTTGGCCAATCCGCAGGGTGCACAGGTGGTCCAGGGGCAGGCGAATTTCGCGACCCAAGGCAACAAACTGACGGTAACGAACTCGCCAGGTACGGCTATCAACTGGCAGAGTTTCTCCATCAAGCCAAGTGAGCAGACCTGGTTCCAGCAGGTCAATTCCTCCAGCACTGTGCTCAATCGTGTCGTAACCAACACACCGTCCGAAATTTTTGGTGCTCTCGGGTCCAACGGGAAGGTGGTGCTGATCAACCAGTCGGGCATTACCGTTGGCAAAGGCGCGGTGGTTGATACCGCTGGATTCACCGCTTCATCCCTGAACATTTCCGATGCCGACTGGGCGGCTGGGCGTTTGCGGTTTCAAGGCAACGCACTCAGCGGAGGTGTGCAAGTGGATGGCATGATCCGCGCAAATGACGGTGACGTCGTGTTGCTTGCCCCGAATGTTGGCGTCGGCAAGGATGGGTTGGTGCACGCAGCAAACGGCAGTGTCATCCTGGGTGCTGGCCAAACTGTGGCGATCTCCGGGCGTGGCTTGGAAGGTGTTCGTTTCGAGGTTCAGAACCCCGACGACAAGGCGATCAACCTTGGCACACTGCGGGGCGGAGCCGTTGGCATGTTCGCTGGTACGCTGCGGCACAGCGGATTGATCCAGGTCCAAGCCGCGACGCTGGATGGCGGTCGTGTGGTTTTGCGGGCCGTAAAGGATTTGGAGATATCGACCGGAGCCAAAGTTTTGGCGGATGGTGCGCCGGGACGGGCTGGTGGGCAAATCGTGGTCAATTCGCTGACCGGCAACGTGACGGTTGGCTCAATGGCGACCCTGTCAGCAACGGGTGGTGCATCAGCCGGCAGTGGCGACACTAGTGGGCGCGCGGGTGGCACCATCAGTGTCAGTGCTGATCAGGGCAAGGTGGATGTGGCCGGGCAGGCCCTGATGGTGGTTGACGGTACGCCCGGCGGTAGCATTCGCATATTCGGCGCTGAGCAGGCGCGCGTCGCGGGTGTACTCAGTGCCCAGTCCAACTCAAGGCTTCCCACCACTGATCCCGGTAGCCTGATGCTGCTGATGGCGACTGATACAGGTGGGCGGATTGAAGTGCTGGGGCGGACTGTGGCGCTGGATTCGGGCGCCAGCGTAAATGCTTCCGGTGACGCTGGTGGCGGCGTGATTCTGGTTGGGGGCGACCTCCAGGGCGCCAACCCAGATGTTGTCAACGCGGTCAGTACCTCAGTTGCCTCTGGCGTTTTGTTGGCTGTGGATGCGCGGGTAGCAGGCAATGGCGGCAAGGCCATCGTGTGGT
>JANMKM010000280.1:0-5931 GCA_031372035.1 Rhodoferax sp.
GCGGATATGCATCGGGGCCAGCGGGCGAGACTGGGAAACCAGACGGACCACGCAATCAAGGCCGGATATAAGGACGCAGCCGACTTCTTCGCACCGCAACACAAATTCTTCTTGCTACCCGGGAGGCATCCATATAAGACAGCATGAAACGTCGTCAGGCCATTGCGTGGCTGGGGTCCCTCTCCCTGGCAGCCGTCACTACCGCCCTGCAGGCCCAGGACAAGCCCACGATCCGGATCCTGGTGGGTTTTCCGCCTGGTGGCTCGGCTGATGTGGTGGCACGGCTGCTGGCCGAGCGCCTGCGGGTGTCGCTGGGCCAAAACGTCATCGTCGACAACAAGCCGGGCGCCGGCGGCCGCGTGGTGCTGGCCGAGGTGCGCCGCGCTGCCGCCGATGGCAACACCTTGGTGCTGTCGCCCAGCGGGGCCCTGGTGATCCAGCCATGGCTGTTCCAGAACCTGGGCTACGACCCGAACCGCGACTTCACACCGATTGCCCGCGTCAGTACCTTTGACTTTGCCTTGACTGCCGGTCCGTCAGCGCCCGCGGGCGATGCCCGGGCGCTGCTGGCCTGGCTCAAGGCGAATCCGGACAAGGCGAATTACGCCACTTCGGGCGCCGGGACCGTGCCGCATTTCGCCGGTCAGTTGCTGGCCCAGGCCGCCGGTTTGCAGTTGACCCATGTGGCTTACAAGGGTGGAGCGCCGGCGGCGCAGGACCTGATTGGTGGCCAGGTGCCGTTGATGATCGACACTGCCTCGGAGACCATCGAACATCACCGCGCTGGTCGGGTGCGGATCGTGGCGGTGACCGGCGAGGCACGGTCCAAGGCCTTGCCGGACGTGCCGACACTGCGCGAGGTGGGCGTCAACATGGCGGCTGATGCCTTCTTTGGCCTGTACGGTCCGGCCGGCATGGCCGCCGATACGGTGGCACGTCTGAACCGGGCTGTGGTCGAGGCCCTGCGTGGCACCGAGCTGCAGGAGCGGATCACGGCCCTCGGGTTGGTAGCCAGCGGCTCCTCGCCGGACGAGCTGGCCCAGACCCAGGCGGCGCACTATCGGCGCTGGGAGGCGCCGATCAAGGCCTCGGGGTTCAAGGCCGAATAGCGGCTCAAGCCGGGTCGTAGCGGTAGCCGGCACCGTAGACCGATGCAATCGCAGCGCCGTCGATACCGGCGAGTTCGAGCTTGCGCCGCAGGTTCTTGATGTGGCTGTCAATCGCCCGGTCGCTGACCTCGCGCATGTCGCTGTGCAGGCTGTCGAGCAGGCGGGCACGGGCAAATACATGGCCGGGGCGTGACAACAGCAGGCGCAGCAGCCGGAACTCCACATTTGTCAACGGCAGGGGTTGACTGCGCCAATGTATCAGTTGCCGATCGGCATCCACAGTGGGCTGCATCGACGTCGGCACCAGGCTGCCGTCAGAGCGGCGCAGCAGCGCCCGGATGCGTGCCACGACCTCGCGCGGACTGAAGGGCTTGCAGACATAGTCATCGGCGCCGGTGTCGAGTCCGAGCAGCCGGTCAATTTCGTCAACCCGGGCAGTGACCATGATGATGGGCAGGCTGGAGAACTGCCGTACTGCGCTGCACAGGGCCATACCGTCCAAACCTGGCAACATCAGATCCAGCACCAGCAGCGCCGGCTGCTCCTGGCGCAAGCGTCGCAAGGCTTCCAGGCCGTTGCCACAGATCTCGGTGGCAAAACCTTGGGCCTGCAGGTAGTTGGCCAGCATGTCGGCAATCTTGGCGTCATCCTCCACCAGCATGATGCGCCGGGCCGCGCGCTGCTGCTCAGTGTTCATGGAGTCTGTCCATCCGCTTGCAACGGCAGCCGCACACTGATGCGCAGCCCACCGCGCGCCGAAGCACTGGCCTGTACCGTGCCCCGGTGCGCCTGCACGATGCTGCGCACGATCGACAGGCCCAGTCCGCTGCCGTGGGCGCCATCACGCTGGCGTGCACGGTCGGCGCGAAATAGCGGCTCGAACAGCTGGCCCAGATCGGATGGGTTGACACCGGGTGGGGTATCGTCCACGGTCAGCACCAGTTCCTGCCCTTGCGGGCTCCAGGCGACATGCACCGAGCCGGGTCTTGCGGTGTAACGCAGGCAGTTGGAGAGCAGGTTACCCATCAGTTGTTCGATCCGTCCGAAATCCCAGCGCACCAGAATCGGACTGGCCGCGGCGAGTGGAAACACGAGCTGCAACCCGCGCTCTTGTGCCGGTGCCTCGAAACGTTGGCAGACGCGGCGCAGTGCAGTATCGGCATCGCCATCGACAAAATTGCAGGGCAATCCTTGCAAATCGGCAACCGACAGCGTGTGCAGGTCATCCACCAGCCGGCCCAGTTGCAGCACTTCGTCGCGCAGGTTGCTGATCACGGCGGCCGTGGGTTGGCGAGCGCCGTCCTCGATAGACTCGATTTCACCGCGCAGCACCGACAGAGGTGTGCGCAGCTCGTGGGAGATCTGGGCGATCCAGATCCGGCGGGCGCTCTCAAGACGCTCCAGTTCGGCAGTCATGCTGTTCACGTCTTCCATCAGCTGGGCGATCTCCAGGGCGCCGGTCGGTTGCAGGCGGGTCGTGCGGCGGCCACTGGCAATGTCGCGGCTGGCGAGCTGCAGTGCTCGCAAAGGGCGGCTCCAGCGGCCTGCCACCCACAGAGCTGCAAGCACGGAGATGGCAATCGTGCCCAGTGCGACCAATGCCAGGCCACTGTACTGGCGCTGCAGAAAGTGTGCGTCCACCCCGTCGGGCTCGGGTTCTGCCGCCAGCACGATGGTGGCAACCGTGACACCTTCCATTTTGACGGCACGGATGCTGCGTTCGACCCCGGGCGGTGGTTCGCGCCCAGCAAGACGGCCACCGTGGGCATCCAGGATCTGCACCCGTTCCGGAAAATTTCCAGCCGGTGGCATCTGCCCCGGCGGTGGTGGCAGAAGCCTGTCGGGTCGTGGGCGCTGTGGATCAAAACCCGGCGGGCCGGGTGGCCGGCCTCGGCCTTGGCGGCCCGTGAATTCATCCATCAGTTCTCGCATTGCTTCGCGGTCACCACGCAGCCACTCCATACCGCCGTTGGCCGCTGCGCGCCGCTCAACCAGTTTCAGCAACCGGGTCAGCTGCTCCTGGTCGCGTTGGCGCAGGTAGTCGGCGAAGCCGCTGCGCAGGTTCCAGACGCTCAGCACGCCGACCACCAGTACCGCAAGCACCACGGCCGTGGCCAGCAGCAGGGACAGTTGGTGGGCGATGCGCAGCCGCATGGGGTGATCTTATGGCGCGGCGATCAAGGCGGGGCGTAGCCATCGCTCAGGGTGCGCAGGAACGCCACGATATCGGCAATTTCGGCTTCCGTCAGCGCCGGGCCTTGCGCCGCTGTCCGGTTGAAGGGCGCCTTGTTGATCTCGATATTGGCCAGGTAGCGTGCCGGCAGGTCATTGGCCACGCCGCCCGGGCCGTACCAGCGCTGGGGGTCGCTGTTGCGCGTTGCATAGAAGCGCACCACCTCGCGCAGGTCTTTGAAGAAGCCGTTGTGCATGAACGCCGGGCGCTCGGCCACATTGCGCAGTGTGGGCATGCGGAACTTGCCACAAAAGTCGTCGATGCGCGCACCTGCAGGCAGATTCACAGGCAAGGTGGGTGCGGAACGTTGCGGTCCGCACAGACCCAGGTCGTAAAAGGCGGGATCGGCGTTGGCGATGATGGCACGGTTGCGGGGTATGCCTGTGGCGTAGAAGGTGAACTCGGAAAACAGGGAGTCTTCGGGTTTGGAGCTCGCTGGATTCATCAGATGGCAGCCCGCGCAATTGGCGCGCGCCGGATCCATGAACAGGGCCATGCCCTGAGCCTCCTGGGGCGTCAGGGTGGCCCGTCCGCGCAACATGGCGTCGTATTTCGAACTGAACGCCTGGAGGTTGCCGGAGCGCTCGAACGCTTCGATGGCGGTACCTATCTGGGTGAACGCGGTGTCCGGGTCAGCGAAGACGGTGCTGCCGAATTCCTGGCGAAACAGGGCCGCATAGCCGGATGCGGCTACTTTTTCAACCACCGCGCGCCGGCTGCTGTTGTTCATCTCCAGCGGGTTGAGGAATGGTGCCAGCGCCTGCTGCGCAAGGGTGTCGGCACGGCCGTCCCAGAAGTGGCCGCCGACAGCCTCGGTTTCGCCGGCGCTGGTCTGGAATGCGAACGCCGGCACGAAACCGCCATAGCTGTTGGTCATGGCGTTGCGCAGACCAAACGCCCCTGGCAGGCTGCCGAGCGCGACGCCGGTCGTTGACCCGTGGTTCCCGGCAAAACCCATATTGGGCTGATGGCAGGCTACGCAGGCAGTGCCCCGTGGTTCGGACAGGTTGGGATCGTTGAAGATCATCTGCCCCAGGGCGACCCGATCACTAGGTACAGCGGCGGCCATCACTGCGCTGGCGGTGGTATCGGCGGTACCACCACCACCGCAGGCCGAGAGCAGCAGGGCGGCCAGGGCCGCCAGGGCACACAGGCAGATATTACGGATCGGTTCGCGCGGCATGCAGATCTCCTTGAAACAATGGATGCAGCAGACTGTCGCGGCCGAATGTGGAGCAAATATGGATGCTTTCACAGGCAGATGGAGTTGTCAGCGGTACTTCCGTCCTAGCATCCGCGGAGGTGCAACGCTTCAACGGAGCCATGGCGGAGCGACTGAATCAATACCATTCAGACTCCCATCTTTGACTTTTTTGCGCATAATTCGACAACATGGACAAGCTCAGGCAGTTCGAATCCTTTGTGGCAGTGGCCTCGCGCGGCAGCCTGACGGCCGCTGCCAACGCCGAGGGCGTAGCGCCTGCGATCATGGGCCGGCGTCTGGACGCTCTGGAGGAGCGGCTGGGGGTCAAGTTGCTGGTACGCACGACGCGCCGGATCACGTTGACGCGTGAGGGCACTGGTTTCCTGGAGGACTGCCAGCGGCTACTGGCCGAGGTTGCCAACGCTGAGGCCGCTGTCAGTGAAGGCGGGGCCCGAGCCAGCGGGCATTTGCGGATCACGGCACCCGGCGGATTCGGGCGACGCCACGTGGCACCGCTGGTGCCGAAATTCCGGGAAGTGCATGCCGATGTCAGCGTCTCGCTCAACCTCGGCGACCGGGTGGTGGATATTGCTGGCGAGGGCTACGACTGCGCCGTGCGTGTGGGTGACCTGCCGGATTCGTCGCTGGGGAGCGTGCGCCTGGCCGACAACCGGCGGCTGTGTGTTGCCGCGCCGTCCTACCTCAAGCGGCGCGGCGTGCCCATGCATCCGGCGGAACTGGCGCAGTTCGATTGCCTGGGGCTGTCCAGCGATGCCTCGCAGACCCGGGGCTGGGCCTTCTCCGTGCCCAAAGGCTCAAGCACCGAGGTGATCCACCACAAGCCCACAGGTGCGCTCGATTGCTCCGACGGACAGGTGTTGCACGACTGGTGTGTGGCCGGATACGGCATTGCCTGGCGCAGCACCTGGGAGGTGGATGCGGATATTGCGAATGGTGTGCTGGTCAGCGTGCTGGATGCCTACGCTGCGCCACCCAATGGCATCTACGCCGTCTTTGCCCAGCGCAAGCACCTGGCCTTGCGCATCCGCCTGTGGATCGACTTCCTGAAGCTGCACTATGCCCAGCCCGGGTTCTGGCGGGCGCCGTGAAATCCATTGTGGTGTGCGCCGATGACTATGCTGTGCACGAGGCCGCTTCCACGGCTATCGTTGCGCTGGCGCGCAGCGGGCGCCTCAGCGCCACCAGTGCCATGGTCCTGTCGCCGCGCTGGGACGCGGATGCGGCGCCGTTGCGTGAGTTGCGCGGCACGCTGGATGTCGGGCTGCACCTGGATTGGACCAGCGACTTTGCCGTGGGCCATGGTCACGGCCTGTCGCTGACCGGCGCCAAGGTGCGTGCCGCCTGGTCTGGCTGTTCCGAGGCGC
>JANMKM010000301.1:0-7041 GCA_031372035.1 Rhodoferax sp.
GCGCCTCGCCGCTGCCGGGCGCATACACCTCGCTGGAGACACGGATCATGCGCCGCAGGTCGTTCTGCACGTGGCGCATGGCCTCGTTGTGTACCGCGTTGACCTCGCGGCCCGTGAACTCGGCATTGAAAGTGGGCGCGATGAAGAACTGGGCAAAGCGGTCCAGCGCGCCGGCAAAGGCCTCGTGCCGCACTTCGAACTGGTAGTTGGTGTGGTCCGAGGTGGTGTAGGCGTTGTTGTAGCCGCCGTTGGACTGGATGAAGTTGCCGTAGTCCGAGATGTCCGGGTATTTTTGCGTGCCCAGGAACAGCATGTGCTCCAGAAAATGCGCCAGGCCTTCGGTGTCCTGCGGGTCGTCGATCTGCCCGGTGCTGGTCACCAGCGAGGCTGCCGACTTGTTGAAGCGGCTGTCGGACACCAGCAGCACCCGCATGCCGTTGTCCAGCGTGAAGCGGCGGAACTGGGCCGTGTCGGTGGGTGCCTGAACCCGGGGCGGTATGTCGGCCAGCGATGTTGCGGTGGCGGTGGGCGCGGCGGCCATGGAGGGCGCCAGGCTGCTGCACAGCAGAGCGCATGCAAGGAGGTGTTTCATGGGAATATTGCAGCAGGGTGGGGTCAGGCGCTGGCCGCGTGGCCGTGCGCACGTCGTTGCGAGCGGCCATTGTAGGTTTGGCCGCCTGGCCGGTGACAATGGCGCCATGAAGTCCCCACCGTCGATCTGGAGCACGCTGCGGCATCGCCAGTTCCGTGGTCTGTGGGGCAGTGGCGGCATCTACTTCATCGGCAATGCGATGCAGACCATGGCGGCTTCCTGGATGATGGTGGAGCTCTCGGGCTCGTCCTTTCTGGCGGCGCTGGTGCAGACTGCGGTGTTCCTGCCGATGTTTCTGCTGTCGCTGCCAGCCGGGGTGCTGGCCGACATTACGGACCGGCGCCAGCTGATCCTGCGGGCGCTGCAGGTGCAGCTGGCCACCGGGGCGCTGCTGGCCACGCTGCTGCTCAACAACATGGCAGGGCCGGCCACGCTGCTGTTCTTCATCTTCATTGCCGGCAGTTGCACGGCCCTGCTGTCGCCAGCCTGGAATTCGACCATCAGCGATTCGATCCCGAGGGAGGAACTGCCGCAAGCCATCACCGTGGTCTCGATCGCCTACAACGCGGCCCGTGCCGTCGGCCCTGCCCTGGCCGGCCTGGTGTTTGCTGAAGTAGGTGGCGCCTGGAACTTTGCGCTGGCTGTGCTCAGTACCCTGACCATGATCCTGGCCATCCGGCGCTGGCCACCGCGGCCGCACCCACCATCACGCCTGCCAGCCGAACGGTTGTGGGGCGGCATGGCCAGTGCGTTGCGCTTTGCCTGGCATTCGCATACGGTGCTGGCCCAGCTGGTACGCACCATGGCCTACAGCGCTGCCGGCTCGGCGCTGTGGGCCCTGCTGCCGGTGATCGGCCAGCGCCAGCTCGGCACCGGTGCCGCCGGCTTCGGCTTGTTGATGGGTTGCCTGGGCGCTGGCGCTGTCGGTGCCGGCCTGATCGTCGGCCGGCTGCGCGCGCGCTTTGGCCTGGAGGCGCTGGTGTCCACCGGCTGCGTGGTGTTTGCCTGCGTGATGTTGATAGCGGCCCTGTCGCAATGGCATCTGCTGGTCTATGGGGCGCTGGTGCTGGGTGGTGGCGCCTGGATGGCCGTGATGTCCACCTTCAACACCGCCACCCAGACCAGCGTGCCGCCCTGGGTGCGGGCCCGGGCCGTGGCCATGCACACGCTCTGCGCATTGGGCTCCTTCGCCATCGGCTCGGCCTTCTGGGGCGCGGTCTCGGACATCGCAGGCCTGAGCTTTGCGCTGTGCACTGCGGCCGTATGCATGGCCGGTGGTCTGGCGCTGGCGCGGCCGTTTCCGCTGCGCATGGGCGACCTGCAGGACGTGACCCAGGCCATACCCTGGGACGAACTGTTCATCACCAACGAGCCGGCGCCCGATGCCGGGCCGGTGGCGGTGGAGATTGGCTACCGCATCCGGGCCGAGGACGAGCCCGCGTTCCTGGAGGCCATCAGCCTGATGCGGGCACCGCGGCGGCGCGACGGCGCCACCTTCTGGCGCACCTACCGGGACCTGTCGGACCCGGCGCGCTTTGTCGAACGCTTCATCGTCACCTCCTGGGCCGACTACCTGCACCAGCGCTCGCGCACCACGCTGGCAGACCAGGAGCTCGAAGCCCGCGTGCGCGGCTTTCAGCTGCCCGATGAAGCCGTTACCATGCAACATTACATTGCTGAAAGATGAACATGCAAGCCGCATCGATCCTGCGTTTCCTGGTGTGCGCCGCCATCGCCCTGGGCGTTGTGGCGGCGCATGCGCAGTCCACTGCCGGCACAGCAACGGCCGCCACCGCTCCCGCTGCCGTGGCCTGCCCGGCCCTGTTGCAGAAGACCTTTCTCCGGCTGCAGGACGAGGCGCCGCAGAACCTGTGCCAGTACGCCGGCCGGGTGCTGCTGGTGGTCAACACCGCCAGCTATTGCGGCTACACCACGCAGTACGAAGGCCTGGAAGCGTTGTACGCGCAGTACGCCAAACAGGGGCTGGTGATCCTGGGCTTTCCGGCCAATGACTTTGAGCAGGAGCCGGGCAGTGCCAAGGAAATTGCCGACCTCTGTTTCAACACCTACGGCGTGAAGTTCCCGATGTTTGCCAAGACCGCCGTTACCGGCCCCAAGGCCAACGCTCTGTACGTGGCCCTGCACAAGGCCACTGGCGTGCCGCCCAAATGGAACTTCCACAAGTACCTGATCGACCGCAAGGGCAAAGTGGTGGGGAACTACGTCAGCGACGTGACGCCCGGCGACGCCAAACTGATTGCAGACGTGCGCCGCGCTCTGTCAGAGAAGTAGGTTTGGGGCGACCCAAGCCCTCAAAACCGCGCTTCATCCCAAAGGCAGTGCTTGCTGTATTGACCGGTCCGCGGGCCACGCCTATCTTCGGTCCATGACCGTTGCTTCAACTTCGCCGATCGACCCGGCCGGCGCCTGGGAGCGCAGCCGCATGGTGCCGACCGGCTTTCAGCTCGGGCTGGTGATCGGCCTGGCGCTGGTGGTCACCGTGGCGCTGCAGCCGTGGACCCGCAACACCTTCATCGAGATCCTGGGTGAGGCGCTGTTTGTCGGCATGGTGCTGCTGTTCGCCTTCCTCGCGGCTGGAGCCTGGCGTCAGAATCTGCTGCCGCGCTGGGTGGCGCAGGTGCTGGCGATCTCCGTCGGCGCGCTGCTGTCGCCACTGATTGTGCAGTTGCTCACCGCGGGTGGCGATTTCTCGGCCTTCATCAGCTCCAAGGCGCATGTGCGTGGCTACGTGATGGTGACACTGTGTGCGGCCGTCATCGGTACGCTGTTTGCGCTGGGTGCGCTGTACCGCGAGCGCGACGCCCAGGCCCGCTCCGAAGCACTGCAGTTCGCGCTGGAGCGCGAGACCCTGCAGCGCCAGGCCGCGGACGCACGCTTGAGCCTGCTGACGGCGCAGATCGAGCCGCACTTCCTGCTCAACACCTTGGCCAATGTGCAGGAGCTGGTGGAAAGCGACTCGCCGCGCGCGGTGCCGGTGTTCCGAAGTCTGATCGCCTACCTGCGCGCTGCCATGCCGCAGCTGCAGCACGAGGCCGCTACCCTGGGCGACGAGGAGCGGCTGGTGCGCTCCTACCTGGAGCTGATGCTGATGCGCATGCCCGACCGGCTGCAATTCTCGGTGGACATTGCGCCCGAGCTGCGCAGCATGCGCTTTCCGGCCATGGCGTTGCTGACCCTGGTGGAGAACGCGGTTCGCCATGGCATCGACCCGGGCTGTGATGGCGGCACGATTGCAGTTGGCGCGCGCCGCCTGGACGCCGGCACGGTGGAGATCTGGGTCAGTGACACCGGCGTCGGCATGTCCGAGACCGCGGCACAGGGAACCGGCCTGAGCAACCTGCAGGCCCGGCTGCAGGCTTTTTTCGGCAGCACTGCGGTACTGGAGCTGAGCGAGAACAGCCCGCAGGGCCTGCGCGCAGTAATGCGACTGCAGGCGGCCGCATGACCGGGCCTGGTGCGAACCTGCCTGGAGCTTGTGTGCGATGCCCACAGCCCTGATCGCCGACGATGAGCCGCTGTTGCGCGAGCGGCTGGTGGCGCATCTGGCACGCCTGTGGCCGGAACTGCAGATCGTGGCGCAGGCGCGCAATGGCCGCGAGGCGGTGGAGATGTTTGACCAGCTCCAGCCCAGCGTGGCTTTTCTGGACGTGCACATGCCCGGGATGAATGGCATCGAGGCGGCGCGCTGCATCGGCCGGCGCGCCGAACTGGTGTTTGTCACGGCCTTCGAGAACTACGCGGTAGAGGCTTTTCGCCAAGGTGCCATTGACTACGTCGTCAAGCCGATCGAGGAGGAGCGGTTGCAGGACACCGTACGGCGGCTGCAGCAGCGGCTGCAGCAGCCCGGGCCCGAAGCCCGACCGGAGCTGGGTGCCATGCTGGAGCGCATGGCCCAGCAGCTGCGCCAGCGCCTGGGCCCGCAGCCGCGGCTCCAGTGGATCAAGGCTTCCGTGGGAACGGCGGTGCGCCTGATCCCGGTGGAGCAGGTGCACTTCCTCAAGTCCGACACCAAGTACACGCTGGTGATGTGGGAGGGCGGCGAGGCGCTGATTCGCAAGACCATCCGCGAACTGGCCGACGAACTGGACCCGGAGCGCTTTGTACAGATCCACCGTTCGGCCATCGTCAACCTGGGCCAGGTCAGCCAGTTCTCGCACGGACCGGGCGACGCCGGCGAGGTGCAGCTGAAGGGCCGCAGCGAGCGGCTTGCGGTGAGCCGCAGCTACGTGCATCTGTTTCGCCAGATGTAAGGCGAAACGCCGACCGGCTGTTGCCAACCGACCGGCGTTGCGTTGCGGGCTTGCGGCCCGGCAGGTCTTCAGCAGACGCTGGAGCTGCTTGGCTGTGCACTCCAGGCGGCCGTGGTGTGGGCTGCCTTGCCGCAGTCGGGTTGCGCCACCGGTGCCGGGGCGCCGGCACGGGCTGTGGCCTGCTCGGCTATGTAGGCGCTGTGGCTGCCGAGCACCAGCACCGGCTCCAGCGTGACGTGGCGTATGTCCTTTGCCGCAGGCGCGGCGGTCTCGGTGAAGTTCATCGCGTTGCTGCGGTTGCCGGCTTGCATGCTGGTCTGGGCCTGACCTCCGACCGTGGCCATGTCATTCATTTTCCAGAGGATGGAGCCATGCAAGCCGACCGTGATCAGCGCGGCGATTGCGAGGGATTTGGTTTGCATGGCGGTCAACATCTGGCTCTCCTGGTGGGCCGCACCATATGGCGGCGTGGGAGTAATGTAGTGTTGCAGCGACAACGATGCACCCGGATTGCGACGGATGGCGCAACGACGGGATGAGTGGCGGTTTTCCCGGATTGCGCGACTACTGACCTGCGGGATTTTCCAGGCGCGGCATGGTTTGCACTGCGCTGGCCGGGCGCTACGGGTTGCGGTTGCGGCCCTCGCGCCGCGCGATCCAGATCGTGGTGGCGCAGATCACCAGGCCGCCGATGATGGTGGACTGGCTGGGCGTGTCGGCGAACACCAGCCAGCCCAGCAACGCGGCCCAGATCAGGTCCAGGAACTTGACCGATTGTGTCGATGAAATGTCGGCGATGCGAAACGACCGTGTCAGGCAATAGTGGCCGCCGCTGCCCAGCATGCCGCAGACCAGGAAGCCGAACCACTGGGCGGCCGTGGGTGCCTGCCAGTTGATCAAGGCAAATGGCAGGCTGAACAGGGTTACGGTCAAGGCCTGCCAGAGCAGGATCACGCCCGTGGTCTCGTTGCGCGTCAGGGCCTTGGTCAGCAGGAACGAGGCCGCGAACATCGGCGCCGAGCCCAGCATCACCAGGTGGTAGTAGCCGCCGCTGCCCGAGAGCTTGGGCGCCACCACGATCATCACGCCGACGAAGCCCAGGCTGGCGGCAAGCCAGCGCTCCCAGCGCATCGGCTCCTTGAGGAACAGGTAGGAGCCGATCATGATGAAGATCGGCCCGGTGAAGCCGATGGCCGTCATGTCGGCCAATGGAATCTTGGGCAAGGCCACGAACCACAGCATCAGGCCGATGGTGTGCAACGCGCCACGGCTGAACTGGCCGCCCACCTGCTTGGGCCACCAGGCGGCAAGGCCGGTGCGAAACACCAGCGGCAGCAGCACTATCAGGCCAAAGAGGTAGCGCAGGAACTGGGCCTGGAACACATCCATGGTCAGGGCCAGGCTGCGCATCAGGGCATTGAGTACGCAGAACAACAGGCCCGCAGCAGCGCTCCAGATCAGGCCGCGCGAGGTGGGTTTGAGGCGCTCCAGCCGCCGGCGGACCACGAATGCGTGGCGCTGCAAGCGTGCCAGGCCAGGCTTGCGGCGCTCGGCCCGTTGTTCAGGGCCCATGCAAATAGTCCATGCAGCGAGTTTATCGGCTGCTCCCTGTGGCGCGCGTGGCTTGGGGTTATGACCGCACTGTGCAAGGGCGCAGGTATGCTGTGCCCATGTACGCCCAGTCATTCGGCCTCGAGCGGGAGCCCTTTTCCATCGCTCCCGACCCGCGCTATCTGTTCATGAGCCAGCGCCACCGCGAGGCGCTGGCGCACCTGCTGTACGGCATGGAGTCCGGCGGCGGCTTCGTGCTGCTCAGTGGCGAGATTGGCACCGGCAAGACCACGGTCTGCCGCTATGTGCTGGAGCAGATTCCCGAACGCTGCAACCTGGCCTACATCTTCAACCCCAAGCTCACGGTGCTGGAGTTGCTGCAGTCGGTGTGTGACGAGTTCCATGTGCCGCGGCCGCAGACTCAAGGCCAGCCCACGGTGAAAGACTACGTCGATCCGCTCAACGCCTTCTTGCTGCAGGCCCATGCCAGCGGCCGCAGCAGCGTACTGATCATCGACGAGGCGCAGAACCTCTCCAGCGACGTGCTGGAGCAATTGCGCCTGCTGACGAATCTGGAGACCAGTGAGCGCAAGTTGCTGCAGATCATCCTGATCGGCCAGCCCGAAT
>JANMKM010000345.1:0-5373 GCA_031372035.1 Rhodoferax sp.
ATGAGGCGGCGTTGGCGGGCGCTCCGTGTGTCGTATTCGACAGTCCTTTGCTGGTTGAGTCTGGACGCTGGCGCAACCGGCTGGACTGGGTGCTGGTGGTTGACTGCACACCCGAACTTCAGGTGGAACGGGTTGCGCTGCGAAGCGGATTGCAGCCGGCGGAGATCACCGCCATCATCGCCTCGCAGGCCCCGCGCGAGCTCCGTCTGGCTGCAGCGGATGCCGTCGTATTCAATGCAGGCCTTTCGTTGTTCGAACTGGGCGAACAAGTACGCGGTCTGGCCTTGCGCTTCGGGCTATCATTCCCCGTTGCCAGCGCCCCTTCGGAACCATCAATGTGATCCTTAACGAGTACCCATTCAACGAGCGAATCCGCACCTATTTGCGGCTTGAACATCTGTTCCGCCAACTCGATGAGCTGGTTGCGCGGGAGCACCCGCTGGACCACCACTATGCGTTGACCACCATCTTTGAAGTCATGGACGTCGGAGCCCGCGCCGACCTCAAGTCCGACGTGCTCAAAGACCTGGAAAAGCAGAAACAGATTCTCAATACCTACCGCGGCAACCCGGCGATTTCGCAGACCATTCTGGATAGCGTTATCAAGCAGCTGGACAGCGGTTTTGGCGCACTCAACAGCCTGCCTGGCAAGGTTGGGCAGCCCTTGACGGAAAACGATTGGCTCATGAGTATCCGCAGTCGCGTCGGAATTCCCGGCGGCACATGTGAATTCGATTTGCCTGCGTACTATGCTTGGCAACATGAAAGTGTCGCCACCCGGCATGCGGACCTGGATCGGTGGTGCTCCAAACTCAAACCGCTGGCGGACTCCGTGCGCCTGCTGCTCAAGCTTTTGCGCGATTCAGGCGCGCCTCAAAAAATGATGGCGGCAGGGGGCCAGTACCAGCAGAACCTGCCACAGGGACGAACCTTTCAGTTGCTGCGGCTGGCGCTGGATCAGTCCAGCGGGCTGATACCAGAGATCAGCGGCAATCGGCTAATGGTGTCGATTCGCCTGATGCGCCGCGGCGCGGATGACAGGTTGCACGCCAGCAGTGACGAGGCACCTTTTGAATTGACCCTTTGTTCCTGACATGCAGACCGGGGGCTACAGGCGCGTGACATGTCCGGGTTGCCGGGGCGAAAGCATGTACGGTCCTGCCAACCCCTATCGCCCGTTTTGCAGCGAACGCTGCAAGAATCTTGATCTCGGCGCCTGGGCCAGCGCCAGCTTCCGGTTACCGGCCGAGCTACCCTCTGATGAGGGCTTGGAAGCCCGCCCAGCTGACGACCCGCTTCAATAGAGTCAGGCCAGCTTGGCTGGGAGCGTCTAAATACAAGCGTTGGTAGCTACTGAATGTGTAGCAAGTGAAACCCGACGGCGGTAGCGAGCCATTCCAGTACCGGCACCGTGCCGGGTAGCACGGGAGTCACCTGCACCGGCAGTCGCTCCCAAGCGAACTGCTGCAGTTCCCGCATCTGCAACTGACCGGACCAGTCAAACACCTGGCAAAAATGCAATCGAACCAGAGCGTGCGGATAGTCCACCAGTTCCGTCTTCCAAGGCACAACGCCACCGATGACGATACCCAATTCCTCCTGCAGTTCGCGCCTCAGCGCCTGCTCCACGGTTTCGCCAACTTCCAGCTTGCCGCCGGGAAACTCCCAGTACCCTGCGTAGGGTTTGCCCTGCGGTCGCGAGGTCATGAGAAACCGCCTGTCAGCCGCAATCAAGACGCCAACGGCCACATCGACCGTTCCTCGTTCACCCGCATCCTTTCGCGGCTGGTGCGCGTCAGCAATCAGCGGCTTCACACCGGCGCATCCGGATTGCGGCCGGCATAGTCCCGCGCGAATTGCCAGGCCACGCGACCGCTGCGCGAACCGCGCTCCAACGCCCACACCAAGGCCGCCGGGCGTGCCGCCGCAATGGCAGTTGCGTCCACGCCAAAAGCAGACAGCCATTGGGCCACGATCGCAAGGTACTCGTTCTGGTTGAACGGATAGAAGCTGACCCAGAGCCCGAAGCGCTCCGAAAGCGATATCTTCTCTTCCACGACCTCACCCGGATGCACTTCACCGTCGTCGGTATGGGTGTAGCTAAGGTTTTCCTTCATGTACTCGGGTAACAGGTGGCGCCGGTTGCTGGTGGCATAGACCAGCACATTGGGCGTTGTCGCTGCAACCGATCCGTCAAGAATGGACTTGAGCGCCTTGTAGCCTGGCTCCCCCTCTTCGAAGCTCAGGTCATCGCAAAAGACCAGGAACTTTTCGGGCCGCCCCGAGACGACGTCGACAATGTCCGGCAAGTCCATCAAATCGGCCTTGTCGACTTCAATCAGGCGCAGGCCCCGGTCCGCGTACTCATTCAGGCAGGCCTTGATGAGCGACGACTTGCCAGTACCCCGGGCACCCGTGAGCAAGACGTTGTTTGCCGGGTTGCCCATGACAAACTGCAATGTGTTGCGTTGAATCTTCGCCTTCTGGACATCAATCTCGCGCAGGTCATCGAGGCGCATCCGGGCCAGATGCCGGACCGGCTCCAGACTTCCATGTCCGGAACTGCGCACCCGGTACCGGTAGGCAATGGAAGCATTCCAATCCGGGCTGGAAAGCGTCTGCGGCAACACCGCCTCGATTCGGCAAATGAGCTGTTCGGCACGCACCAGCAGATGTTCGAACTTCTCGTTCACGAGCGGTAGTCGGCGTTGATCGACACGTAATCGTGGCTCAGATCACAGGTCCAGACCGTGTCGGTGGCATGGCCTCGCCCCAGTAGCACCCTGACATGGATTTCACTTTGTCGCATTACGCGTTGTCCATCCTCCTCACGATAGGCTGGATTGCGGCCACCGGCCGCGGCCACATGCACATCGTCCAGGAACAAGTCGATGCGGCTCTGGTCCAGATCATCGATACCCGAATAGCCAACCGCGGCCAGAATGCGGCCCAGGTTCGGATCACTGGCAAAAAAGGCCGTCTTCACCAGTGGCGAATGCGCGATCGCATAAGCCACTTGGCGGCACTCCGCGGAATCCAGGCCGCCATCGACCGTGATCGCGATGAACTTGGTGGCGCCCTCGCCATCGCGCACAATGGCCTGCGCAAGCTTGCGCACCACATCCATCATCGCCCGCTTGAGCAGGCGGCCATCGGCGCCTTCCAGCGACTTGATGGGGTCGTGATCAGCCTTGTTGCTGGCGATCACCACGAACGAGTCGTTGGTCGAGGTGTCGCCATCCACGGTTACGCGGTTGAACGACGCCTCGGCCAGTTCCGTCGCCAACGCGCGCATCAGACCGGGAGCTACACGCGCGTCGGTGGCAACAAAACCCAGCATGGTCGCCATATTGGGCCGGATCATCCCGGCACCCTTGCTGATACCCGTGATCGTTACGGTGGCGCTCCCGATCTTGACCCGCGAACTGAATGCCTTGGGCACCGTATCCGTGGTCATGATGCCTTGCGCCGCTCGCAACCAGTTGTCTTCGCCAGCGTCTGCAATGGCCGCCCCCAGCCCGGCGATCACGCGTTCCTGCGGCAACGGCTCCATGATCACGCCGGTTGAGAACGGCAGAACCTGTTGCGGCGCAATACTCAGTTGATCGGCCAGTGCAGCACATGTCAGGCGAGCCCTAGCCAACCCGTCGTTACCCGTTCCAGCATTGGCGTTTCCGGTATTGATCAGCAACGCCCGGATACCTGCTCCAGCAGCCAGGTTTTCCCGACATATCTGCACTGGCGCGGCGCAAAATCGATTCTGGGTGAACACGCCAGAGACCGAGGCTCCCGGCTCCAACAGCACAACGGTGAGGTCCTTGCGCCCTGGCTTGCGGATGCCCGCTTCCGCAACACCGATGCGCACACCTGCCACCGGGTACAGCTGGGCGGCTTCTGGTGAGGGCAAGTTGACTGGCATGGTGAACCCCTCAGGCCAGTTTGCCGTGGCACTGCTTGTATTTCTTGCCGCTGCCGCATGGACACGGCTCGTTGCGGCCCACACGCGGCACTTCAGCGAGATCCATGGCAGCTGGCAGGCGGCGTCCCACCGTCTGCTCATCGATCAGTGTCTGGACCTCACCCGTCTCGGTCGGCGCTGTGTAGGTCACGTTGGAAATACTCTCTGCCCGCTGTTCAAGGTCCACCGCGGCCTGATCCAGTTGCTCGCTGGACTGGATCCGCACCGTCATCAAGACCTTGGTAACCTCATTCTTCACCGAGTCCAGCAACTGGCCAAACAACTCAAAGGCTTCGCGCTTGTATTCCTGCTTGGGCTGCTTCTGGGCATAGCCACGCAGGTGGATGCCTTGGCGCAGGTAGTCCAGGGAGCTCAGGTGTTCGCGCCAATGCGTGTCAATGCTCTGAAGCAACACCATGCGTTCAAACTGGGTGAAGTTGGCTGCGCCGATCTGCTCCACCTTGGCGGCGAAGACACGGTCAGCCGCCTCGCGCACCTGCTGCAGCAACTCGTCATCCGTGATCGCGCTGGCCTCCTGCACCTGCTGCACCAGCGGCAGACTGATCTGCCATTCGTCTCCCAGCACCTTCTCCAGCGTAGCGATATCCCACTGCTCCTCCACCGACTCCACCGGCACGTACTGCCGCACCAGATCGGTAAAGCAGCCCTCGCGCAAGGATGCGATCTGGGCTGTCAGATCCGTGGCGTCCAGAATCGCGTTGCGCTGCTGGTAGATGACCTTGCGCTGGTCATTGGCAACGTCGTCATACTCCAGCAGTTGTTTGCGCATGTCGAAATTGCGCGCCTCCACCTTGCGCTGGGCGCTCTCGATGCTGCGCGTGACGATGCCCGCCTCGATCGCTTCACCGTCTGGCATCTTCAGGCGGTCCATGATGGCCTTGACCCGATCGCCGGCAAAAATACGCATCAGAGCGTCGTCGAGACTGAGATAGAAGCGCGATGACCCTGGATCGCCCTGGCGGCCGGATCGGCCACGCAACTGGTTGTCGATGCGACGCGACTCATGCCGTTCGGTGGCGATGATGCGCAGGCCGCCCAAAGCCGTGACCTGCTCATGATCGCGCTCCCATTGGCTGCGGACCTCTTCCGTCCGTTGCTGCCGCTGCGTTTCGTCCAGACTAGCGTCTGCCTCGATGGCCTCCAGCAACTTGGCCATGTTGCCACCAAGCACGATATCCGTGCCGCGCCCCGCCATGTTGGTGGCTATCGTGATCATTTTCAAACGGCCGGCCTGCGCCACGATGTCGGCTTCCCGGGCATGCTGCTTGGCATTGAGCACCTGGTGCGGCAGCTTCTCGCGATCCAGCAGTTTGGAGATGATCTCCGAGTTCTCGATCGAAGTCGTGCCCACCAGCACCGGCTGTCCCCGCTCATGGCACTCGCGGATGTCCTGG
>JANMKM010000373.1:0-13792 GCA_031372035.1 Rhodoferax sp.
CCTTCAGGCTGGCAACCCGGCCACTCTGGATGTCCTGTGGGGTGGTGCCACCCACCAGTGGCGAAAACGTCTGGTTGCTTTCACCGAAGACACCATGACAGGATGCGCACTTTGCCTCCCAGATGTCCATGCCCTGGGCCACCGAGCCTGAGCCGGCCGGCAGGCCCTTGAAGTCCGGACGCACGTCAATATCCCAGGCCGCCACTTCGGCCGTCGTCGCTGCCCGTCCAATGCCGACATACTTCCCCTGCCCGTGTGCCGGCATGGCGCCTATGGTTCCTGCCAGCAGCAGTGCCAGCGCGTACCTTGGCTCAGGAAAGCTGGACATTCTTGACCTCACCGCTGTCCTGCACCAGCCAGCTCTGGACCGCATTGTTGTGATAGATCGAACGGCGGCCACGCACGGCACGCACCTGTGGATAGCCAGGCTGCACATAGCCCGTGTCATCCATGGCGCGGCTTTGCACGATGGCCGGCTTGCCATCCCAGACCCAGTCCAGATTGAATCGGGTCAGGCACTTGCTCATTACCGGCGTTTCCAGCCTGGCGCTGCGCCAATTGCGGCCGCCATCCACTGAAACGTCCACCCGACGCACCTTGCCGCGCCCGGACCAGGCCAGGCCGCTGATGCTGTAGAAGCCCTTGTCCAGCAAGACCTGCCCACCGGAAGGCGTTGTCACCACGCTCTTGCACTCCTGGATGCTGGAAAACTGGCGGTGCATGCCATTGGGCATCAGGTCCACGTAGTGAATCGACTCGTCCTTGGTGCCATAGGGCTTGTCACCCACTTCGATCCGGCGCAGGTACTTGACCCAGCTGACCCCCTGCACCCCAGGCACCACCAGCCGCAAGGGATAGCCATTCTCCGGGCGCAACATTTCACCGTTCTGCCCGTAAGCCACGAACACCTCGCCGCTTTCCACCATCTCCATCGGTATGGTGCGGGTCATCGAAGCGCCATCCGCACCTTCGGCAAGCAGGTAGCGCCCACGCCGGTAGTCAACGCCGGCCATGTCCAGCAACAGTTTCAAGGGCACGCCCGTGAACTCGCTGCAGCTGAGCATGCCGTGCGTGTACTGACAGGTGGGTACCGCTACGTTGCCCCATTCCATACCCGTGTTCGCCCCGCACTCGATGAAGTGGAAACGGCTGACCGACGGCAGTCGCATCAGTTCGTCCATTGTGAAAACCATCGGCTTGCGCAACATTCTCTCGTCAGACCCGTTGAGCATCAGCCGGTGCTTTGCCGGATCGATATCCCACCACCCCTGGTGGTGGCGCTCGAAATGCAAGCCACTCGGAGTGACGATGCCGAACAGCGACTGCAGTGGGGCAAACGACACGGACGACTGGTTCGTCTGTGTCAGCCCCGGGCTTTGCCGGCGCTGCACGTTGACTTCGTACCTGGAAGGCTTGCCGTAGCCGTCTGTGGCAACCGGCAGACCCAGCCCGCGTGCATGCTCGGGCAGCCGCAGGATTTCGGGGTCGCCATCGGCATTGGCTGCCGGCCCGCTCTGTGCCGCTACCACGGGCGCGGATATTGCCGCAGCGGCAGCGGCGAAACTGCGGCGCATGAAGTCTCGACGGCCACCCCTGGCTTCGGCCATGACGCGGGTCAACCCGTTGCCGTCGATGAAATTCTCCGGTGCCTTGCGCAACCGGCCCGAAAGCGGGCTCGCAGCACTCAAACCTTTTCTCCTTTTTGTGGGCCCTTGCCCTGCCGAACGGGATGCGCAGCAGGTGTCACACCCATTCACAACATCTATGAATGCGAATATAAGTGTTTACACATTTATTGCTGTAAGTACAAACCCGTAGTGCACTCCCGTACGCCAGCGCGCAAAGGGTATGGAGAAGGCACGCACCAGCGCGGGCGGAGGAAGAACGACCTGAAACGGGTCAGGGTTACAGACCCTTGCGCGCGCGCCGCGACTCGTAGGCCTTCAAGTGGGTATGGGCCACACTGAGCATGATGTCATCCAATGTGTGCTCACGGGCCTTGGCCAGCAGGTAGCCCACGACATGGTCGGCTTCCACCTGGCCGCCACCCTCCAGATCCCGCAACATCGAAGCCGTCAGCCCGGAACCGGTTGTGCTGATCATCGACTGGTAGCGTTCGACCACGGGCGGACGTGGCGGATAGCCTTCTGCCGAAGCGATAGCCATGCAAACGTCCAGGTAGCGGCGCATCAACGCACTGCCATCCGGCGTGGCCAGGATGTCGCCGACCGAGCCGCGCATCAGGCAGGTCATACCGGCCAGGGTGCCCAGGAAAGTGATCTTCTCCCACATGTCCTGCATGACATTGCCCGAGACGCGCCACTCGACCACAGTCCGGGCAAAGGCTTCGCCCAGCCGCCGCGCCAGATCCGCCTGGCTCGCTTCCCGCGCGCCCCAGACGATCAGATGTGCATCCATCATCGACCGGACCACGCCTTCGGGAGTCAGCATGGCAGCAATCTGGCAGATGCCGCCCATCACCCGGGCGCGACCAAAGGCCGCATCCAGTGCGTCCAGATGCTGCATGCCGTTGAGCAGTGGCAGCACACAGGTGGTCGGCCCCATGGCCGGGGCGATCGCGGTAATGCTTGAAGCCAGGTCGTAGGCCTTGCAGGAGAGGATCACCACGTCGTACACCGGCTGCACGTCGCCGGCGAGCACGCTGCGCACCTGCAACGTCACCTGGTCCTTGGGACTCTCGATGCACAAACCGCTTTGCGCCAGCTGAGCAGCGCGCCGCTCCCGCACCAGAAAAGTGACGTCAGCGCCACCCTGATGCAGCCGGCCACCAAAGTAGCCGCCGGTGCCCCCCGCCCCGAGTACCAGTATCTTCATGCCGGCTCCGTCGTATTCAGTCTGCGGCCAATGTACCCGTTCAGAACTGCTTCCACAGGCGCGCAAAGTAGGAGGCGCCATTCAGACCAAACTGCACGCTGTCGTAATAGAAGCCGTTGTCGGTCTCGTTCGGGTCCTGGCGTGTCGGCTTGACATTGAAGATGTTGTTGCCGCCCACCGTCAGCTTGGTGTTCTTGTCGATGCTCCAGGTGACGCTCA
Source organism: Rhodoferax sp. (assembly GCA_031372035.1). Lineage (GTDB taxonomy): Bacteria > Pseudomonadota > Gammaproteobacteria > Burkholderiales > Burkholderiaceae_C > CAISIP01. Next base: position 3,055 of record JANMKM010000373.1, read on the forward strand.
GGTCGGCCGAGGTCTTGGGCTGGTAGTAGGCGTTGGGCACACCCGCGGCAGTACCAGAGAAGGTGCCCAGGGTCTGGCCGCCGAAGTGGATGATGCGCAGGTTGGTTTCCCAGGCGCCCAGCGTGTAGTCGAAGCCCAGCGTTGCCTTGGAGCGCGGTCCGCCCTGCTCGATGAACAGGCGCTCGCGCTCCGACAGCAGCACGTCCTCGAACCCCACCAGCGACGCCGGCGCATGCACACCGCTGACATCGGTCTTGCTGAAGTTCATGGCCAGATAGGTGTTCAGCCTGGCAGCGCCGAAAGAAGACTTTTGCGACAGTGTCAGGTCCAGCCCCTTGGTGCGGGTGTCGACCGAGTTCACGAAGAACTGGGCCTGCCCCACGCCAAGCCCGGCCAGGGTTGCACCCAGAGCCGGATAGTTGTTGGCATCGAAGCGGCCCGACAGCACGATCCGGTTGTCGATATTGATCTGGTACAGGTCCGCAGTCAGCGCCAGGCTACTGCTGGGCTTGAAGGTCAGGCCCAGCGTGAAGTTCTTCGACTTTTCCTCCGTCAGCTTCGGAATGCCGGCAGCATTGGCAATCGCACCGCCGTTGGGTGCCAGTACCACGTCCTGCGGCACGCCACTGATGAAGTCGGTAAACGTGGAAGAGAAGTACACCTGCTGCAGTGACGGCGCCCGAAAGCCACTGCTCAGCGAGCCACGGAACAGCAGCTGCTCGCTCGCCTTCAGGCTGGCGGCCAGCTTGCCGGTGACGGTGGAACCGAAGTCGCTGTAGCGCTCACCCCGCAGCGCCGTTTGCAGCTTCAGGCTGTCGGTCACGTCGGTTTCCACGTCGGCATAGGCGGCAACACTGGAGCGGCCCTTGTCGGTCTTGTCAGCGGGCTGGAAACCCGGAAAGCCCTGGCTGCCGGCATTGCCGCCGAAGCCAACGCCATCGGCATCGACATAGGAGCCCGGCTCGCCGGCGAAGATCTGGTAGTTCTCGCGCCGGTACTCCATGCCGAAGGCCACATTGGCGCCCTTCATGAAGCCGTCGAAGAAGCGGCTGAAGTCCAGGTTGGTCGTAGCCTGGGTGAAAGAGAAGCCTCCGGCATCGAATTGGTTGGCACTCTTGCCAGCGCCACCTGCCAGCAAGTTCTGGTTGGCGATGGAAGCGTTTGTCGTGTTGGAAATGCGGTACTTGAGCTGGTTGAATCCATAAGTCTGCGACAGATCAGCATTCCACTCGCCGAGTTGCCAGCGGTGCCCCAGGATCGCTGACCGGTCCTGGATGTCACCATTGATGAAGGGCACGAATCCATCTGGATACATGGCCGCCGAATTGCGCGACGGGATGTCGCCGGAGCCGATGCCGCCACGGGCAAAAGCCGCCGATGAGGCATCGCGGTTCTGCAACCCAAGCGTGAAGTACAGCATGCCGCTGCCACTGGTGGGCAGCTCCCCGTTGAGCATCAGCGTGCCGTTGCGCGACTGGGTGTCGCCAATGATGCGCGGATTGCCGGGGTCGGAGCGGTTGGACCGGCCGCGGTCGGAGTACTCACCGGTAACGCCCAGCACGCCCTTGTTTCCGATCTCAAAGCCGCAATAGGCCGATGGCAGGTAGTTCTTTCCGTCACCTGCGGAATACTGGCTGTAACCGAACACGGCCTCGCAGCCCTTGCGCTTCTTCAGCTTGATGTCCATCACGCCGGCGATGGCGTCGGAACCATACTGGGCGGCAGCGCCATCGCGCAGGATCTGCACGTTGTCAATCGCCAGCACCGGAATGGTGTTCAGGTCGGTGCCGGTGTTGCCTCGGTTGCGTGCGCCAAACAGATTGACCAGCGCCGTCGTGTGGCGCCGCTTGCCATTGACCAGCACCAGGGTCTGGTCCGAGCCCAGGCCGCGCAGCGCGGCCGAATCGATCAGGTCCGCACCATCGGCGCCGGTCTGGCGGGTCGAATTGAACGAAGGTGACAGGTATTGCAGCGTCTGCGCCAGGTCGAACTGGCCGCCCTGCTCTGCCGGCCGGGCAAAGGAGATGAAGTCCACGGGCACCGGCGTATCCGTGGCCGAGGCGTTGACCCGGCGCGAGCCGACGATCGTGACACCTTCGAGCGCCGCACCGCTGGCAGCTGGCGTGGTGCTCTGCGCCACTGCATATCCGACCGGCGTCAGCGCGGCCAGTGACAGGACCCCCACCAGCTGCAACCGATGCGTCTTGCTTTTCGTCATACCAACCCTTTCTGTCAACAATGAAACTTCAAACTGCACAATTGTTTGTGCGGCGCCATTGTTGTCAAGGGAAGTATCAAGCGGGTGTCGTATGGACGCCGCATTGTGTCAGTTGTATCGCGGCTACTGTGTGGCGCGCTGCACCAGCATGTTCATGAAGGTGTCGTTGGGCTCCAGCCCCTGCCCGTCCACTGAAAGCTCTGGGCGAATACCGCTCACAAAATACATCTCCAGAGCGCCCTTGCCCTTGGCCTCCACCATGCCTCGCGGCTGGCAGGCAAAGAAGTCCTTGATCTCGTCAAAAGTGGACTGCGAGATGTTGACACGGCCGGCCTCACCACTGCTTTCCATCCGGCTGGCAGTGTTGACCGTGTCGCTCCAGATGTCGTAGGCAAACTTGTGCTTGCCGATGATGCCGGCGATCACCTCGCCGGTGCTGATACCCAGCCGGCAGTTCCAGTACTGCGAGCCGGCAATCTGCTTTTCCGCCAAGCGGCGCTGGATGAAGCGCTGCATCGCCAGCCCGGCCAGCACCGCGTCCACCGGATTGGTGTTGTTGGCCTGCGGAATGCCACCGGCGCACATGTAGGCGTCGCCAATGGTCTTGATTTTCTCCATGCCATAGCCGGCCACAATTTCGTCGAAATTGACGAAGCAGTCGTTGAGCTCCTGGATCAGCGCCTCCGGCGTCATCCTTTCGGTCAACGCGGTGAAGCCCTTGAAGTCGGTGAACAGGACCGACACCTTGCGGTAGGTCTTGACCTGCACGTCGCCCTTGTTGCGCAATTCCTCGGCAATCTCATAGGGCAGGATGTTCTGCATCAGGCGCTGGTTCTTCTCGCCCTCCTTCAGCACCCGGCTGGCCAGCGCCTTCAGGATGGCCAGGGTGATCTGCAGGTTGCCCAGCAGCTTTTCGTTGAACACGCTGGCCTTGAGCTTGTACAGGTCGCAGGCTTCCAGTGCTGTGATCGACGCGGTGCGCGGCTCGCCCAGCAGCAGCGCGTAGTCGCCGATGATCGACTGGCCCGAGACTTCGCCGATCACGATCTCGTCCAGATGCACCTTCAGCCGGCCACTCTTGAGGATGTACAGCGCATCCGCCTCATCACCCTTGCGGATCAGCAGGTGCCCTTCGGCAACGCTGATCGGGTCGAGTTCGCGGGCAATCTGCGATAGCAGTTCGTGGGGTACCTGCGAAAAGATCGCAATACCCTCCAGAATCCTGATCTTTTCTTCCATCGCCACTTCCATCGCCAAGTTCCACTCCAACGCGGTTGCTGCAGTGCGCATCATGCACCAGTCGCGCAGTGTTCAGGCCTTGAGAAGCCGTTCCACATGGGCGCGGCCATCGGGACTGGCCATCAACACCAGGGCGACACCAGGGCGCAGCAGATGGTCGTCGGGTGGATTGAAGACCCAGCGCCCCTGCTCGTGCGTAGCCATCAGGATGTACTCGCGCGACCGGGGAATCAGCCCGTCCACACGGCTGGGCGGGAAGCCGGCCGGCACGATCACCTCCTCGACCCGCAACCCGTCATCGCTGTGCAGCATCTGGTCCATGAAACTGACCACGTGCGGTCGCACCATGGCCGAGGCTATGCGCATGCCACCGGTAAAGTCGGGCGAGACAATTTCGTCAGCCCCGGCGCGGCGCGCCTTGCCGGCGTTGCGGATGTCGTGCATGCGGGCCACCACCCGTGCCTTCGGGTTCAGCAGCTTGACCGACAGCGAGATCATCAGGTTGTGGCTGTCGTCGCCCGTCACGGCAAACACGCCGGCCGCGGCCTGCACCCCGGCGGCCCGCAAGGCGTCGTCATCGGCGGCGTCGTCGTGCAGCACCAGGGTGCCGGGGTAGTGTTCCTGCCAGCGGCCAATGGCCTCGGCATTGCTTTCGATGACCACGATGACACGCCGGGTCTTGAGCAACTCGACGGCGACATTGCTGCCGACGCGGCCGATGCCGCAGACGATGTAGTGGTCCCGGAGCCGGGCTATTTCCCTGTGCATGCGCTTCTTCCTCAAAGTGGCGTTGAGATCGGACTCCACCAGCAGCGCCACCAGGCTGGAAAACAGGTAGCTCATGGTACCGATGCCGACCACCGCGATGAACACCGTGAACAGCCGCCCCATCGGATGGTTGCTCAGGTCCACGACTTCACCGTAGCCGATCGTGGCCACGGTGATGAAGGTCATGTAGAAGCTGTCGACCCAGGTAGCCGTTGGCCTGCCGATGTACAGATAGCCCAGGGTACCGACCACATGGATCAGAAACAACAGTGCGGCACCACGTACCAGTCCTGAGAAGTGGGCGCCGCGCAGGATCTTGCTGAAACTGCTGGCTGGCTCACCGGTCATTGTGCGAAGAATTGTAGTCAGCGGCCGGCGTCACCCTGGCCGGGGCATTGCATTTGCTTGGGTTGGCAAGCGCAGGCAACCGTCAGCCCTTGGGCGCGACGACCGGGCGGCCCTGAGCACGTGCCACATCGTTCATCAGCCGTCCGGCGAGCAAGGCGATCAGGTGGAAGCCGAACGCCGGGTTCTGGTAGTACAACTGCTTGACCGTGTTGCGGTGGATGTCGAGCACCGTGCAATCGGTCCTGCAGCGCACGGTGTGGGTGCGCTTGCGGTCCGGCGAGAACAGCCCAATCTCGCCAAAGATGCGGCCGGTCTCAATGCTCTCGCCGATTTCCACCAGCTCCAGTTCGCCCTGTGCCAGCAGGAACAGGCGGTCGGCCCGGTCACCACGCTGGAACAGGGTTTCACCGGCCGGCAGCCGGTGCGACTTCATGTAGGGCTTGAGCCACAGACCCGAGGTCTCGGCCTGGGCTTCGGCCCGGCTGACCTGGCGCGACAGCCGCATCACTTCCACGGCGCGGTAGATGTTGATGGGCAGCAGCACGCCGGCAATGATCAGGGTGATGGGCGACGGATGCAGGGCGCCAAACAGCACCAGACCGACGTTGCTGCCGGCTGCCAGCCAGCGCAGCGGCGCCATGGTGCGGACGAAGGCACCGATGGCAATCATGCAGATACCGATGGTCGCCGCCAGATGCGCCACGATCTGCCGGGGTGAATCCAGCACCCAGCCCACATAGGCCATGGCTTCGGCACTGGTCAGCCCGAAATACTCAGAAATCAGCATGGGTTTCCTAAAGCGACATTGCGCGTGGTCTGGCCCGACGCACGCAGGCAGTCTAAACGATGCTGAGCCTAGGGCGGTGGCATGGCGGCGCGGCGCTGAAGCGTTGCCACTGACACCCAACCGGGTATGTATACGGGTAAACCCTGATTTGGTTTAGAATCGTATGCGTGAATGTATACACTATGAACCGCCTCATTCAGCTGATCCAATGGCTGCTGGCTCCCAGTACCCAGCTCGATGCCTTCCTCGCGCGGGCCAGCGACAACGCCGACCTCGAGCGCCGCATGCGCCAGCTCGACGTCACCCGCCAGCCCCTGATCTTCCCCGGTCGCTAGGGCCTGAAGCGCCTGCACTGCTGGCGATAATCGCGCCATCAGGAGACAAGCATGGCCATCGCCATCATCCGCTTGGGAACAGCCCGCATGCCCAATGAGGGGCTGCGCATCGGTACCGTACGCCGGCCGCCGCGAGGCGTGCCCAAGAGCGCCTTTGCCAGCGGCAACTGGTACGACGTGTGGTACCCGAACCTGGCACCCAGCGCCGAAGTCATGAAGGCCGGGCAGGAAGCGCAGGCTGCAGGCGACAAGGCCTGGGCAGCGTTCCGCAGGATGTACCGCGCCGAGATGGCCCAGAGCGACGCCAGTCGTAGCCTGGACCTGCTCGCAGCGCTGTCCCACTCCAGCCATTTTTCCATCGGCTGCTACTGCGAGAACGAGGCCCGCTGCCACCGGTCCCTGTTGCGCGAACTGCTCACCGAACGCGGGGCACGGCTGGCATAGCCGCGCGGCGTATAGTGCGCGCCGACGGCATGGCGCTCCGGCGAGTCGAGCGCCCGCTCCAGCCAAGTGCCGAATATGGCCGACTCCAGTTTGCGCCCATTGGGTCTGGCGGCGTCGATCAATAGCCCGATCTGTTGCTGGTCGAACGGCAGCAAGCAGCCATCGGACACCGTTGCCTTGAACAGCTTGCTGTTTAGACGCAGCAGCTGCGTGGCCAGGGCTGCCGAAAAGCCACCCCGGTCGATCTCGGCCCACAGCATGCGCAGCATGTGCTGCAAGTTCACAGGCTGCTCGCGGTGCGCCTGCAGCACACCAAAAGCTGCGGGCCAGATGTGTATTGCCATAAACTGAAGCACAACGTCCGTCAAGCAGTTCATTTCACTCTGGAGATCGCATCAATGAAGCTCAAGATCCTCGTTGGCACCATGACAGGTACAGCCGAATACGTGGCGCAAGCCATCGAGATGGACTGTGCCGATCTGGTACCGGAGATCGAGGTATTGCTGATGGACAAGCTCGGACCGGAGGTGTTTGATCCGGCCAATGCAGAAGATGCGCTGTATCTCATCTGCACTTCCACCTATGGCGCCGGTGATGTGCCAGACAACGCCCGCGCCCTGTACGAGGCACTGGAGTCCGTACCGCGCTACCTGGGCCATGTGCGCTATGGTGTGATTGCCCTGGGTGACTGCACCCATGCCCAGACCTTCTGCCTCGGTGGCAAGAAGTTCGACGCCCGCCTGGCCGACCTGGGCGCCAAGCGCGTCGGCGAACTTTGGTGCCTCGATGCCTGCGACGGCACCATGCCCGAGACCGAAGGCACGGCCTGGTGCCGCCAATGGCTGGAACTGGCCCTGGCGAGACCTGCGGCCGACCCCACCCTCGGGTAATTCACCAGTGAAAGCCGGTACTGCGTGCGATAAAGTGCATGCAGCCCAATTACAGGAGTTGATACATGACATCCCGTCGCCTTGTTCTGTCCCGCAGCGCCGCCCTCGTCGGCGCCGCATCCACCGGCCTGCTGCTGCCAACCATCGCGCGCGCGCAAGGTGCCAAAGTCCGCGTGGGCCTGATGCTGCCCTACACCGGCACCTTTGCGCAGCTCGGCGTGGCGATCGAGAACGGCGTGCGCATGGCGATCGACGAAAAGGGTGGCAAGCTCGGCGGTCGCGAGATCGAATGGTTCAAGGTGGATGATGAATCGGAGCCGGCCAAGGGCATCGAGAACGCCAGCAAACTGGTACAGCGTGACAAGGTGGATGTGCTGATCGGCACGGTCCATTCCGGCGTGCAGATGGGCATCCACAAGGTGGCGCGCGACTCCGGCGTGCTGAGCCTGATACCCAACGCCGGCGTGCATGCCGCCACCCGGGCGCTGTGCGCTCCGAACGTGTTCCGCACCTCATTTTCCAACTCTCAGCCAACACGCGCGCTGGGCCAGGCCATGGTCGCCAAGGGCCACAAGAAGGCCGTCTGGATCACCTGGAAATACGCGGCGGGCGACGAGGCTTTTGAGGGCTTCAAGGAAAGCTACACCGCGGCCGGCGGCACCATCGTCAAGGAACTGGGCCTGCCGTTCCCGAACGTGGAGTTCCAGGCCCTGCTGACCGAGATCGCGGCGCTCAAGCCCGATGCCGTGGCCTGCTTCTTTGCCGGCGGCGGCGCCGCCAAGTTCATCCGCGACTACGCCGCAGCCGGCCTCAAGGGCAAGATTCCGCTGTACGGCTCCGGCTTCCTGACCGAGGGTGTGCTCGATGCCGCCGGGCCGGCGGCCGACGGCATCATCACCACCATGCACTACAGCGACTCGCTCGACACGCCGCGCAACAAGGCCTTTCGCCTGGCATATGCCAAGACCTTCCGCTTGCAGCCCGATGTCTACGCGGTGCAGGGCTATGACACCGGTCTGCTGTTGGCGCATGGTGCCACGGCAGTCAAGGGCGACCTGTCGGCCAAGCCGGCGCTGTACCAGGCGCTGGAGTCTGCGGTGATCGACAGCCCGCGCGGCAAGTGGACCATGAGCAAGTCGCACAACCCGGTGCAGGACATCTACCTGCGGGTGGTGGAGAACAAGGAAAACAAGGTGATTGGCGTGGCCGCCAAGGCTCTGGCCGATTCCGGCGCCGGCTGCAAGATGGGCTGACGCCTGTGCCGCTGCACTGCGGATGACAGCCACTACCTATTTCCTGTACTTGGCGGCCGTGATCGTGCTGGTGGTCACGCCCGGGCCGACGATGCTGATGAGCATCAGCAACGCCGCATTGCATGGCACTGGCCGGGCCCTGGTTTCCACCGCCGGCAGCGTGAGCGCCGTGTTGGGTGTGATGCTGCTGTCCAGCCTGGGGCTGGGCGCGATACTGGCGGCCTCGGAGCTGGCCTTCACCCTGCTCAAGATGGCCGGCGCCGCCTACCTGATCTACCTGGGTGTCAGCGCCATCCGATCAAACGGGCGCGAGGTGCTGACCGCCGCCGCACCGGCCACGGGCCAGCGCCGGCGCAGCCTGTTCCTGCAGGGCTGGATGGTGGGCGCCAGCAACCCCAAGGCGCTGCTGTTCTTTTCGGCTTTCTTCCCCCAGTTCATCGACCCGCAGGGCAGCTTCGCCTGGCAGTTCGCCGTGCTGGCGCTGACCTTCATGGCAATCGAGTTCTCGGTGCTGAGCCTGTGCTGCGTGTTTGCTGCGCGGCTGGGCCCCTGGCTGCGCCGGCCCGGACGCACCCGCTGGTTCAACCGCATCTCGGGCGGCCTGTTCGTGGCCATGGGCGCGCTGCTGCTGCTGCTGCGCCGCCCCAGCACCTGAGAGCGCCAGTGGATTTCGCCACCTTCCTGATCCAGTTGCTCAACAGCCTGCAGTACGGCCTGCTGCTGTTCATGCTGGCCGCCGGCCTGACGCTGATCTTCGGCATCATGGGCGTGGTGAACCTGGCGCACGGCAGCTTCTACATGCTTGGCGCCTATCTGGCCTGGTCGCTCTCCACCTTCTTCGGCTCGCTCACCCTGGGCATCCTGGCCGGCGTGGTGGTGGCGCTGGGCTTCGGAGCCCTGCTGGAACTGGTGCTGTTTCGCCACTTCTACCAGCGCGACCATCTGGACCAGGTGCTGCTGACCTTCGGCCTGATCTACATCTTCGAAGAGCTGCGCTCCATCCTCTGGGGTGACGACGTGCACGGTGTCCCGGTGCCGGAATTGCTGGGCGCCTCCATTCCGCTGACGGACAACCTGTCGTATCCGGTCTACCGGCTGTTCATGTCGGGCGTGTGCGTGGCACTGGCCCTGGGCCTGTACCTGCTGATCTCAAAAACACGGCTCGGCATGAAGATCCGTGCCGGCGCCTTCAACCACGAAATGGCACAGGCCCTGGGCGTCAATATCCGCCTGATCCATGCGGTGGTCTTTGCCCTGGGCGTGGGCCTGGCCGCGGTGGCCGGCATGATCGCCGCCCCGATCTCCAGCGTCTACCCGAACATGGGCTCGCAGGTGTTGATCATGTGCTTCGTGGTGGTGGTGATCGGCGGCATCGGCTCGGTCCGTGGCGCCCTCATCTCCGCCCTGCTGGTGGGCCTGGTAGACACCTTCGGCAAGGTGCTGCTGCCCTCGGTCTCCGGCATGCTGGTCTACATGCTGATGGCCGCCGTGCTGCTGTGGAAGCCCGAGGGGCTGTTCAAGCAATGACCGCAGCGCCGAACCGCTTCAAGCAAGGTCGCGCCCCCGTGGGGGGCAGCGAGGACACGCAGTGCCGAGCGTGGGGGCAGCAATGAGCGTTGTTCGTGCAAATCTGGAGGTATTGCCGCGCAGCGTGACGGTGGTGCTGCTGCTGGGTCTGGCCGCGCTGGCGCTGTTTCCGCTGGTGGGCAGCGAGTTCTATGTGCAGATGGTCACGCGGATGATGGTGATGGCGATCTTTGCCATGAGCCTGGACCTGCTACAGGGCGTCACCGGCCTGGTGTCACTGGGGCACGCCGCCTACTTCGGCCTGGCAGGCTACGCGCTGGCCTTTCTGACGCCGCAGGACACGCCGATCAGCCTGTGGTGGAGCCTGCCGGCTGCGGTGCTGGCCGCAGGCGCGGCGGCGCTGCTGATCGGCTTCTTCGTGGTCCGCACCCACGGCATCTATTTCATCATGGTCACCATGGCATTCGCCCAGATGGTGTACTTCCTGTTCTTCGACAACAAGTTGCTCGGCGGCTCCGACGGCCTGTACATCAACTTCAAACCCACAGCCCGCATCGGCAGCTGGACGCCCTTTGACCTGGAACACAAGCCCAGCCTGTACTACTTCACGCTTGGCACCCTGCTGCTGGTCTACCTGTTCCTGCGCCGGCTGCTGTGGAGCCCCTTCGGCCGGGCCCTGGCCGGCATCCGCGTCAACGAACACCGCATGGGCGGCATCGGCTTTGCCAGCTTTGGCTACAAGCTCACGGCCTTCACCCTGGCCGGCGCCCTGGCGGGCCTGGCCGGCTACCTGTGGGGCATCCAGACCGGATACATCAACCCGGAGCTGATGGGTTTCCACATGAGCGCGCATGCGGTGCTGATGCTGATCCTGGGCGGCATGGGCAACTTTGCCGGCGCCATCGTCGGCGCCTTCGCTTTCGAGTGGG
>JANMKM010000415.1:0-9433 GCA_031372035.1 Rhodoferax sp.
CCCCACACGGGAGAGGGGGTCAGAGGGCAACCCGTTTGCCTACACCGGCCAGACCACGCCGTTGTCATTGAGGATCGCGTCCAGCGGGATGTCGTGGGCTTCGGGCTCGAACTCGGACACGAAGCCCTGGGTGAAGCCCAGCCCCACGGTGTAGGGGTGCGGCTGCAGCGTGGCCAGCATGCGGTCATAGAAGCCGCCGCCATAGCCCAGCCTGTAGCCGCCGGGACCGTAGCCGACGCAGGGGGCAAACAGCAGGGTGGGCACGATCACTTCCGTGTCCTTGGGCTTGGGGATGCCGTAGGCGTCGTCTTCCATCGGGCAGCCGGGGTACCAGGCGTGGAAGATCAGGGTCTTGTGCACCTTGTCCACCACCGGCAGGCCGATGCGCCGCAGCTGCGGCTGCTCCATCAGCTCGCCGTCCTCCTTCCATCGGTGCAGGGCCGGCAGCGGGTCGAATTCACCATGGATCGGCCAGTAGGCGCCGATCACGGTGTCGGGCCGGCCCACCAGCCAGATCCGCATCACCCGCTGTAACAAGTCGGCGCGCTGTAGGCGGTCCGGCAGGTTCAGGCGTTGTTCTATCAGGGCCTTGCGCAGGGCTTTCTTTTCCTGTGCCTTTTTGTCACCTAAGTTATCCACATAATCCCCACATGCAGTACCGAGCCATTCTGACATTGATTGCCCTGATGGGGAGTCTGTGCTGCAGCACCCTGGCGTCGGCCCAGGCGGCATCCACCCCGGCGCGCACCAGTGCCCGGGGCGATGACGCCATCGTCGAGATGAACCAGGCCTATCGCAAGGGAGACCGCAAGCGCCTGGCGGCATTGCTGCCACAGGCCAGGGGCCATCTGCTGGAGCCCTGGGCTGCGTACTGGGAGCTGCGTGCCCGGCTGGAGGAAGCCTCGCCCGCCGAAGTGCAGGAATTCCTGACCCGCTTTGCCGGTACCTACCAGGAGGACCGGCTGCGCAATGACTGGCTGCTGTTGCTGGGCTCGCGCCGGGACTGGCCAGCTTTTGCCGCGCATCTGCCGCTGTACCGTATGAACGACGACCGCGAGGTGCGCTGCTACGCCCTGGCGCTGCAGCAGGCGCAAACCGGCGCGGATGTAGCGGCCGAAGTGCTGCGCCTGTGGTACGCCCAGCGCGAGGCGGACGAGGGCTGCCTGTTTGCCGCCACCCAGCTGCATGCAGCGCGCCTGATCAAGAACGCCGCCGTTTGGCAGAAGCTGCGGCTCGCGGTGGAGGCGAATCGGCCGCGCGTGGTGCGGGTGGTGGCTGAAGGCCTGATGCCCAAGACCGCACCGCAGCTGACCGAGGTCATGGACAACCCGGCGCGCTTTCTCTCGCGCCAGTCCACGGCGCCGGTGCGCGGCACGCAAGAGCTGGTGGTGCTGGCCCTGATCCGCATGGCGGCGAATGACGCCGATGCCGCGGCCGCCATGCTGGAGGCGCGCTGGAGCGCCAATCTGAACCCCGAGGAGCGCTCCTGGGCCTGGGGCGTGATCGGCAAGCAGGCGGCACAACGCCTCTCCTACGACGCGCTGGATTACTTTGCCAAGGCGGCCGACCGTGAGCTCAGCGACGACCAGCTGGCCTGGAAAGCGCGTGCCGCATTGCGGCGTGGCAACTGGAAACAGCTGCTCGCGGCCACCGCCGCCATGGGCGACGAGCAGCGCCAGGACGCGGTCTGGGTCTACTGGCAGGCCCGTGGCACGCTGGCCCTGGCCAAAACCGAGCCGGAGCGCCAAGCGGCGCGCAAGCTGCTGGAGCAAATCGCCGGTGTACGCGGTTTTTACGAGCAGCTGGCATTGGAAGAGCTGGGGCAGCGCATCACGGTGCCCGCAGCACCGGCGCCGCTGACCGAGCAGGAGCGCGAGGCCGCGCGCAGCAATCCGGGTCTGGCCCGTGGTCTGGCGGCCATCGCCCTGGGCCTGCGCTCCGAGGGCGAGCGCGAGTGGAACTACAGCACCAACCTGCATGTGCGCGGTGGCATGAACGACCGCGAGCTGCTGGCCGCGGCTGACCTGGCCTGCCAGAACGAGGTCTGGAAGAACTGCATCAACACCAGCGAACGCACCCGCGGCGTTGTCGATCTGGCGCAGCGCTTTCCGATGCCGCACAAAGACGCGGTGCTGGCCCGCGCCAGCCAGATCGGGCTCGACCCGGCCTATGTCTACGGCCTGATCCGCCAGGAGAGCCGATTCATCATGGACGCGCGCTCCGGCGTTGGCGCCTCAGGCCTGATGCAGCTGATGCCGGCCACCGCCCGCTGGACCGCCAAGAAGCTGGGCATGGCCGACTTCAACCCGCAGCGTGTGACCGAGCGCGACACCAACCTTGCTATCGGCACGGGCTACCTGAAGATGGTGCTGGACGACTTCTCCGGCTCCATGCCGATGGCCGCTGCAGCCTACAACGCGGGCCCGAGCCGACCGCGCAACTGGCGCGGCCAGACCGGCGCGCCGACGCTGGAGGCCGCGGTCTGGATCGAGAACGTGCCCTTCAACGAAACCCGAGATTACGTGAAGAAGGTGCTGGCCAACACCACCAGCTACGCCGCGCTGATCAGCGGCGAGCCGCAGTCGCTCAAGGCCCGTCTGGGCCAGGTGGGCCCGCGCGACGCGAATCTGCAGGTCAATGCCGACCTGCCTTGAGCGTTGACCCGGTCAGCACCAGGCCTGCGACCGTGGGTTCAAAGACATAGACCGTTCGCCCGGAGCCCGGCCTGTCCTGAGCTGCGGAAGGAGCGAAGGGCTTCGACCTCAGCCAGCAAAAGCTACGCCGGCATGCTGACCCTGCTTGATCTGGTACATGGCGCTGTCGGCAGCACGCAGCAGATCGCTCAACGAATGGCCGCTGGCCGGATACATCGCCACGCCCAAACTGCCCGTCACCTGCACCGCCACGCCCGAGAGCGTGATCGGCTGGGCAATCGCCTGCAACAGCCGGTCGGCGATGGCCCGCACCGTGGCGCTGGGGTGCGACTGGTGCAACAGCACCACGAACTCGTCGCCGCCGATGCGGGCAATCACGTCACCCGGGCGCAGCTGGCGCTTTAGCCGGCTGGCGGTCTCCACCAGCACCCGGTCGCCAGCGGCATGGCCGTGCTGGTCGTTGATCGGCTTGAAGTGGTCCAGGTCCAGCAACAACAGGGCGAGCGGGGTATCCCCCTGCAGCAGCGCCGTGGCGTGGCGCACCAGGCCATTGCGGTTGGCCAGGCCGGTGAGCGGGTCGGTCTCGGCGGCGGTGGCCAGTTCCACGGCACGCAGCTTCAGCTCTGTCTGCTGGGCCTGCATCAGGCGGATGCGGCTGGCCATGGCCACGGCGAATACCACGGTCTCCAGCACCACGCCGATCTGCAGGCCGCTGCCCTGGACGAATGGCCACTGCAGCACGCCCCTGTTGGTCAGCACCACAGCCACTACCGCTGCGAACAGCGCGGCCTGACCGTACAGGTACCAGACGGCGGGTTTGAAGCCGCTGCGCAGCGCCAGCACGGCACCAGCCAGCGCAGTCACGGTGCCGGCCACGGCCACCAGCTCCACGACGCGCCAGGCCAGCTCGAACAGGCCGACCAGGCTGAGCAACACTGCGCCCCCTGCCAGCGCACTTAGAGCCCGGTTGAGTTTGTCAATGCGGGGCGCATACCGCGCCAGGTCCAGGAAGCTGCTGGCAAACAGTGCGCCCAGGGCGATCCAGATTGCGGGCAGCGCCACCAGGCTGAACTTGACCCAGGGCGGATATTCACCCAGCAGGTAGTGGGCCACATGGCCGTTGAAGCCGGCCACCGCCAGCAGCGCGGCGGCGCAACTCAGCAGGTAGTAGAGCGAGGTGCGGTCGCGGAACACGAACAGCAGCGCCAGGTTGTAGACCAGCATGCCCAGCAGGATGCCGTAGCAGACGCCGTCGAACAGGCGCTTGGTCTGGCTGGCCACCAGCAGCCGGCCGGCATCCCATACGGTCATGGCGTACACCTGCGAGGTGCTGGAGGCGATGCGCAGGTACAGGGTGTAGACACCGCTGTGGGGCAGCTGCACCCGGAACATGAAGCGCTCGCTGGCAAAGATGCGGCTGCTGTAAGGATGGTCCAGCCCGGCGATCACCGGCTCGGCCAGGGCCTGGCCACTGCTGTCGAAGGGGCCGAAAAAGCGCAGGTCGTTCGCGGCCACCGAGGGCACCACCAGCACCCAGTTGCCACCAGTGCCGGTCTGCTGCAGCGTGATCTTGAACCAGCGCACGGCTTCGTCCGGTGCTACGCGCAGTGCCTGCTGCGGGTAGCTGAAGCGTGCGTCC
Source organism: Rhodoferax sp. (assembly GCA_031372035.1). GTDB lineage: Bacteria > Pseudomonadota > Gammaproteobacteria > Burkholderiales > Burkholderiaceae_C > CAISIP01. The sequence continues at coordinate 4,294 of JANMKM010000415.1, forward strand.
ACAGCGGCGGAGCGAACCTGCTCAAGATCCAGGTTGCCACCGGGGTCGGCCAGCACGCCCATGCTGCCCACCAGCGATTGGCCCTGGGGCAAGTCGGCCAGCAGCAGCGGCGCCGGCGTGCTCTCCTGCCCCGCCGCGCTGGCGCCGGCCAGTGCCAGCAGCAGCGCGATCAGGAAGGCGGACAGGGCCGACCGCCATGGCCAGCGTGTGCAGTTGAATGCGGATCGCATGCTGCGGGTCAGTTTACCCGTGGCATCGCGCGGTGGCGCATCAATGGGGCGCAGGCAAAGCATCAATCCTGGCGCCTGTGCGCGCTACCATGCGCAGCTGACAACAAAAGCGCCCGCGGCTCAACCTGAGAGGGACAAACATGCTCAAGCTCTACATTGGCAACAAGAACTATTCGTCCTGGTCGATGCGGCCCTGGGTGCTGTTGCGCCAGAGCGGCATTGCCTTCGAGGAGGTGGTGATCCGTTTTGACTCGTTTGACGCCGACTCTGCTTTCAAGACAGCGGTGGACAACCTCAACCCGGCCGGCAAGGTGCCGGTGCTGCAGGACGGAGAGCTGCTGGTCTGGGACACGCTGGCGATTGCCGAATACCTGGCCGAGCGCTTTCCGGAAAAAGCCCTGTGGCCCGCGGACGTGGCCGCCCGCGCCCGGGCCCGCAGCATCTGCGCCGAGATGCATTCCGGCTTCACGGCGCTGCGCGGCAGCTGCCCGATGAACATCGAGGCCGCGTTGCCGGACGTGGGGCGGCTGGTCTGGCGCGACAAGCCCACGGTGCGGCAGGACGTGGCGCGGCTGGTGGCGATGTGGAGCGAACTGCTTTCGCGCCATGGTGGGCCCATGCTGTTTGGCGACTTCACGGTAGCCGACGCCTACTTCGCCCCGGTGTGCATGCGGCTGCACACCTATGCACTGCCGCTGCCCAGCGAGATTGCGGCCTATGTGCACAGAGTGCGTGCACTGCCGGGTGTGGCGGCGTGGATTGCCGGCGCGCTGGCCGAGCAGGACTTTCTGGATTTCGAGGAGCCGTACCGGCTGGGGCGCTGAGCGCATCTGCTGCGGCATCGCGATGCCGTGGCCGCGTCCACTTTGGCGCGGGCAACAGCGCCAGATAAACTGGGCCGATGGAAATCTACCTCGTCGGCGGTGCGGTGCGCGATGCCCTGCTGGGCCTGGCCGGCAGCGACCGGGATTGGGTGGTGGTGGGTGCCAGCGTGGACCAGATGCTGGCGCTGGGCTACCAGCCGGTGGGTCGGGACTTCCCCGTGTTCCTGCACCCGGTGACGCACGAGGAATACGCCCTGGCCCGGACCGAGCGCAAGACCGCGCCCGGCTACCGCGGCTTCGCAGTCCATGCCAGCCCCGAGGTGACGCTGGAGGAAGACCTGGCGCGGCGTGACCTGACCATCAATGCCATAGCGGCCCGTGCCCTACCCACGGGCACTGCAGGCCAATTCACCTGTGATTTCGAGAGCCTGATCGACCCCTTTCATGGCCGTGCCGACCTGCAGCGCCGGGTGTTGCGCCATGTGACCGATGCCTTTCGCGAAGACCCGGTGCGGATCCTGCGTGTGGCGCGTTTTGCCGCGCGCTTTCCCGGCTTCACGGTGGCGGATGAGACGCTGCGGCTGTTGCGCGCCATGGTGGCTGCGGGCGAGACGGACCATTTGGTGAGCGAGCGGGTCTGGCAGGAGCTTGCACGCGGCCTGATGGCGCAGCAACCTTCGCGCATGCTCGAGATGCTGCGCAGCTGCGGGCTGCAGCCCTGGGGCCAGCGGCTGGACTTCAGCGCGAAGCGGCTGCAGGTGCTGGACCAGGCTGCCGCACGCGAGTTGCGCCTGCCCGAGCGCTTCGCCTTGCTGTGCCTGGAGCTGCAGCCGCCGCAACTGCGCAGCCTGTGCGAACACCTGCGCGTGCCCGTGGAGTGCCGTGAGCTGGCGGAGCTGCTGCTGGCCGAGCACCAAGCCCTGCTGCACAGTGCGGATGCCGATGCAACCACCTTGTTGCGTTTGCTGCAGCGCTGCGACGCCCTGCGCCGCCCCGAGCGCTTTTCATCGGCCCTGCGGGCCTGCAGCTGCGAGGCCGACGCCGCAGTGCCGGCACCGAGCGCCGCCCACGCCAGCCTGGAGCGCCTGCGCCAGGCGCAGCAGGCTGCTGCAGCCGTCGACACCGCCAGTGTGGCGGCACGGGCAGCGCAGATGGGGCTGGCCGGGCCGCAGGTGGGGGAAGCGATCTTTCAGGCGCGGCTGGCGGCTGTGGCTAGTACCGCAACCCGGAAGTAGCGGGACAAAATGAAAGTGATGGATTTGCGCTCAGGGCAAGGCGCAGACCGCCGTGAAGGCTGGACGCCTTCGCAAGGGCTGCAACGCTGCCATGGGTGCAAAGACGCACTTTCATGTTTCGATACTTTCGGGTTGCGGTACTAATACACGCCGAACTGCGCCAGGCTGAGGTTGGGGTGGTTGGCCACCAGCACCTCGAAGTAGTCCTCGTTGCCATTGTTCAGAACCGGCGCACCGGGTGCTCCGGCATAGCTGCCATCCACATCGCCACTGAGATACGCCACCAGCCCCACATGCACCGGGCTGTTGCCACCCAGGTCTGCCGTGATGGCCGGCGCAGTGCCCGGATGCACGGGGTCTGCTGTTCTGCCCGGGACCGTGGCATCCACCTCATTGGCCAGATGCCACTGCGGCTGCGGCGCATCGAGCCCCACCACATGGCGCAGCACGCCGATGGCGTCGTTCAGGGTTACGCTGCCATTGCCATCGAAGTCCGCCGCCAGTGCCTGGTAAGGCGAGAGCGCATGGTTGTCCGTATTGACCGGCAAGCCTACGATCATCTTCATGATGGCAATCGCATCCTGCAGATTCACGGCCGCAGCCGTGCCGGTGGTCTCGGTACCGGGAACAGCCCGGCTGGCCGTGAGTGCCAGCGAGCCCTCGATCACGCTGCTGAACGTGGTGGCACCAGCCGCATCGGTGCTGGCGCTGCGCCCCGGGCTGCTGATGGCCACAGCGTCGAGCAGCGTGTGGGCCTTCCAGCTGTAGGCCAGGAACACCACTGTCTTGCCCGCAGGGCCGAAGAAGATCTTGTCCTCGGCCAGGCCGAAGTCCTGCGGCTGGAAACTGCCATTGAGTTGTATCTGAACATCGGCGCCGGGTGTGTCGTCGGTGCCGATGAACAGGGTGCTGATGCCGTCTGCGCTGCTGAGCTGCACCTGATTGCGCAGGACTGCTGTGCCATTGCCAGCGCTGGCAGCACCCAGGAAGTTGGCGCCCGCTACCTGGATGGCGTCACCCAACGTGAAGTCGGAGATTCGGTCCACACCATTGGCCTGAGCCTTGAAGCTGAAGACGTCCGCACCGGCACCACCCGTGAGGATGTTGCTGCCCTCGTTGCCGCTGAGAACGTTGGCCAGCGCATTGCCGGATCCCAGGAGGTCGCCACGGCCGGTTGCCAGCTCCAGGTTCTCGACAAAGGCGCCCAGCGTATAGCTGATGCTGGCCACCACCTTGTCGATGGCCGTGCCCAGGTTCAGGGCCTGTGGCTGCGCGCTGCCCGTGAGGTCTTCGCCCTCGAGCACCTGATCGCCAGCATCGTCCACAAAGTAAGTGTCGCTGCCCGTGCCCCCGGCCATGGAGTCGGCACCCGCGCCGCCGTCCAGCGTGTCAGCACCCTCGGCGCCGCTGAGCGTGTTGTTGGCCTCGTTGCCCAGCAGCACGTTGTCCAGGGCATTGCCGATGGCTGTGAGCGGGCCCTTGCCAGATTGCAGCGTCAGGTTCTCGACAAAGGCACCCAGCGTGTAGTTGATGCTGGCGACCACCTTGTCGATGGAGCGTCCCAGGTCCAGCGCCTGTGGCCGCCCAATGGCGTCGGGCAGGGCGTTGTCCACCTCCGTGACCTGGTCGCCGGCGTCGTCCACAAAGTACAGGTCGGCTCCGGTGCCACCGGCCATGGTGTCGGCTCCGGTGCCGCCCAGCAGCGTGTCGTTGCCCGAGCCGCCGTCCAGAATGTCGGCCTCGCTGTCGCCGTTCAGGTTATCGTTTCCGGCGCCACCGTTGAGCGTGTCCAGGCCGTCGCCACCGTCCAGCACGTCCTGGCCCTGGCCTCCTGCCAGCGTGTCGTTGCCTTCGAAGCCGACGATGGTGTCGTTGCCGGTGTTGCCGGTGATGGAGTCGTTGACGTCGCTGCCGGCGATGGTGTCGTCCACACCGGCCGCACCGGTGACGGTCACGCCCAGCGGGTCGAGCGCAAAGCTGGCGTTGTCGAACTGCACGAACTCGCAGCGGTAGACCTGGTCAAGCTCGGGTGCGCCCACGATGTGGGTGAACTCGTAGTAACCCTGGCCGATCGCGTCGAGCTTGATGACCCAGCTGTAGTCCGTCGACGCGCCATCGAAGCGCGCCACGTCCACGCCCTTGCCGCCATCCATGGTGTCGTTGCCCAAGCCGCCGTGCAGCGTGTCGTTGCCCAGGCCGCCACGCAGGAGGTCGTCGCCCGCGTCACCGTCGAGAACGTTGTTGCCGTCGTTGCCGGTGATCACATTGGCGCCGCTGTTGCCGGCGGCATTCAGCGGGTCCTGCCCCAGCAACACCAGGTTCTCGATCTGGGGCAGGGGAGCCAGGCTGTAACTGATGGTGCTCAGGACCGTGTCCGTGCCTTGCTCCGCCAACTCGAATACCCCGTCTGCCAGCGTATTGATCACGTAGCTGTCGTCGCCCAGGCCACCCGTCATCTGGTCCGCACCCAGGCCGCCGTCCAGCGTGTCGGCTCCCGCATCACCGACCAGGGTGTTGGCTGCATCGTTGCCAATCAACAGGTTGTCGGCAGCATTGCCCGTGGCGTTGACGGCCGACAGACCGACAAGAGTGACGTTCTCGACGTTCGGCAGGCTGGCCAGGCTGTAGCCCAGCGCGGTCTGGATGGTGTCGGTGCCCTCGTTGGCGAGTTCGGTGACCACGTCGAGCGCGACGTCCACGAGGTAGGTGTCGTTGCCTGTGCCACCCACCATCGTGTCGACCAGAGCTCCGCCGTCCAGCGTGTCGTTGCCAGCTGCCCCGACCAGCTGATCCTGCCCGCCCAGGCCCAGCAGCATGTTTGCCTGGCCGTCGCCAGTGATCGCGTCGTTCG
>JANMKM010000424.1:0-2161 GCA_031372035.1 Rhodoferax sp.
GTCCACCGGCGTCCCGACGCCAGCGGGGTGGGTCGCCTCTGATTGTAAATTTTGATCACCCCTTTTTTGGGTGCACGCGCATTTGGGGGGGCGCGCGCCAGATCGCTCTGGCGCAGGTCCAGCTTCATCACCTTGTAAAGCGGCGCATCCTTGTAGGTGCTGAAGTACAGGTCGTTGCCCTGCAGGTCAATGCGCACGATCTTGTCGGCGGCCGTGGACAGGCGTTTCCAGGGAACCGGCGACTTGCCCAGGTCACTGACCCGGGCCGCAAACAGCAGACCTTCCGGCACCGTGGTGTCGGTGGTGCGCGCCACCATCCACGGGCTGCCGGGCGTGAAGGTGATGGCGCCTACGTCCAGCCGCACCAGGCCTAGATCGCGGTTCAGCGTAGGGCCGAACACCGGCCGCGCCGAGCTCTCCGGCTGGCCCAGCTTGAGCCACACCACTGTGCTGTCCAGATAGGTCTCGGTCTCGGGCTCACCCGGCTTGCGCACCTTGAGCTGGTTGTAGGTCAGCGACTTGCTATCGGGCAGCCAGCTGACGTTGGAAGTGTTGGAGTCCTGCACCCGCGCAATCGGCTCGCCCACGCGCTGGCCGGTCCGCACGTCCACGATATACATCGTGGCTTCTTCCGAACCGCCAGCCGACATGCCGTAGGCCACATGGCGGCCATCCCACGAAGGCACAAAGTAGTTGATGGCATGCGGCACGCCGGTGCGCCTGGCATCGACCTCCGGGTCCACCAGCACGCGCTCGGCCCCATGCAGGCCCTGGCGCATCACCAGCTTGAACTGGCGCTCCCGGGCGCCGCGCTTCTGGTAGTAGATGCGGTCGCCGGGCATGCGCACGATGCCGCGGATGCTGTCACCCGTGGCGGCCGAGAGTTCGGCAATGCGCTTTTCCATCTGGTCCCGGCCTTCGATGTGATCGAGCGTGCTGCGTGCAACCGCGCCCTGGGCCTTGAGCCAGGTCTGGACCTCCGGGTCCTTGCTGTTCTCGAAGTAGCGGTAGGGGTCGTGCACCGTGACGCCGTGCAAAGTCTCCGGCACGTCGCGCACCGGCGCCACGGGGGCAGCGGCAAAGGCCACACAGGTGATGGAGCCGGCCAGCGCGCTTGTGGCAGCGCTGCGCAGCATGTTGGCAATGGAAGTCATGGTGGTTTCCAGGTGACAGGGTGGACGGATTGTAAAAGCCGCACCCACCCTTCGCCCACATCCACCCGGCCCGGGATCGACCCGTGCCGCCCGGCTACTGGCGCACCGCCTGCGCCAGCGCCGCCCAGGCCTTGAGCGTCAGCGGGTGGGTGAAGCCGGCGCCGGCCACGGGGTGCGACGAGAGCTTGATCACCACCATCTCGGCCGCGGGGTTGATGTGGACCATCTGGCCATGGATGCCGGAGGCCTCCCAGGCGTTGTCGGCGTTGTGCAGCACCCACCACTGGTTGCGGTAGCTATAGCCCGGGCGGAAGGCCATTCCGCCGGCCTTGAACTTCTCGCGGTCGCCGCCGCGTGCGGTGTCGTCCACCACGGCACTGGCAAACACCCGCTGGCCGTTGAATTCACCGCCGCGGCGAAGCATCTCGCCGACCCGCGCCAGATCCCGCGCAGTGGCGTTCAGGCCCGCCCCCTGCAGCGGCGTGCCGACCGAATCCACCATCACGTAGGCGTCCTCCTCCATGCCAAGCTTCTGCCAGATGTTCTCGCTCATCAGGTCGGCCCAGTGCTTGCCACTGACGCGGGTAACGATCCAGCCCAGCACCTCGGAATGCACCGTGCGGTAGGTGAACCCTGCCCCATGCTCGCCCTCCTTTTGCAGCGTCTTGAGGAAGTCGTAGATATTGGTCTTGCCCTGGTAGCCCGGCGGCCGCGGCAGCAGGCCGCTGGCCCAGCTGTAGCCGAAGATCTCGGTCGTGGGGTCGGTATAGACCTCGCGAAAGCGCACCGCGCCGGTCATGTCCATCACGTCGCGCACCTTCATGTCGGCCCAGGCGCTGCCTTCGAGCTCCGGCACGTATTTGGTGACCAGCGCAGCGGGGTCCAATTTGCCCTCATGCGCCAGTTGCGCCGCCATCAGGCCGGTGAAGGACTTGGTGACCGAGAACAGCAGGTGCGGCGTGCTGGCCTTCATCTGGTTGTCGTAGCGTTCGTACACCAGCCGGCCC
>JANMKM010000525.1:0-13424 GCA_031372035.1 Rhodoferax sp.
ATTTCATTGGCGATGAGCCGTGACATGTTCCGATTCTGGCCAGAGCCAAGCTTCAAGGACATGATCTTCTTCTTTGCGGCGGCGATCACGATGATGCTGGGCTCCATCCCGCAACAGGATGTTTTCCAGCGCGTGATGTCGGCCAACAGTACCTACGCGGCGACCCGCGGACCGGTGATCGGCGGCATCTTCTATATCCTGTTTGCCTTTGTGCCAATGTTCCTGGTAGCCAGCGCCTTGATCATCATGCCCGAGCAGACCGCCGTGCTGCTCAAGGACGACCCCACAGAAGATCCTGCCGACGTTGGTGCTGGAAAGGATGCCGTTTGTGATGCAGGTATTGTTCTTTGGCGCACTGCTGTCGGCCATCAAGTCCACCGCCTCAGCAACCTTGCTGGCGCCAAGCGTCACCTTTGTGGAAAACATCTGGCGCCAGTTCCGGCCGCGCATGGATGATCGGCAGGAGTTGCGAACGATGCGGATCACGGTGCTGATCTTCAGTGCCCTGGTCCTGATGTATGCCATCCGCATGCAGGGCACCTCGATCTACGAAATGGTGTCGGGGGACTACCAGGTAACGCGGGTGGGCGCATTCATTCCGCTGGTCTTCGGCCTGTACTGGAAGCGCGCGTCGACCCAGGGCGCCATCTTTTCCATCGTTCTGGGCATAGTTACCTGGTTGCTGTTTCTGGCCACGCCGGCCGGCGAAAGCTTTCCGGCGCAATTGGCGGGCATTGTTGCCGCGCTGATCGGCATGGTGCTCGGCTCCCTGGGGCCACAGGCGATTCGCAACGCACATGCTTCGCACCACACGCTTCCCGGGCTTGCTTGAGCACCCTGGTTGGCCGGTCCAAGCCTGGTTGATTCAGGGTGTCAGGCTTATAATCAAAGGCTTTGCACGTTACGGTCACGCCCTTAGCCATGCCAATCTACGCCTACAAATGCGAGTCCTGCGGATTTGCCAAGGATGTATTGCAGAAGTTGTCTGATGCGCCGTTGTCGGACTGCCCGGCCTGTGGCCAGGCGAGCTTTCGCAAGCAGTTGACGGCGGCAGGTTTCCAGCTCAAGGGCTCGGGCTGGTATGCGACCGACTTCAAGGGCGGGCCGGCTCCTGCGGCGGACAAGGCCGCCGAGACAGGTGACGCTAAGACCGAGGTCAAGACAGAAGTCAAGACCGAAACCAAGCCGGCGACCGTGGGTACCGAGCCCGCCACCAAGAAGTCGCCACCGGCGCCAAGCGCGTCGGCGGGCACCTGCAGCGGGCCTTGCGCCTGTCATTGAGCGTCGCCGTACACAGCGCGGACTCTCCATGCCATTCAAGAAGTATTTGCTTACCGGACTGCTGGTCTGGCTGCCCCTGGCCATTACGGTTTGGGTCATGTTGTGGCTGGTTGGGCTGCTCGACGGCATTTTTGGTGGCGTGCTGTCCGGCATCGAGGCTGTGCTGCCATCGGCCACCAAACCCGGCATTGATCAGCTACGCGCGATCCATGGGCTGGGTGTGATCCTGGTGTTTCTGGTGCTGTTGTTGACCGGTGCCCTGGTGTCCAACGTTGCCGGGCGCTGGTGGTTGCGTCAATGGGACCGCCTGTTCCAGAACATTCCGATCTTCAAGACTGTCTATACCGGCGTCAAGAAGGTTTCGGATACGCTGTTTTCCAGCAATGGCAATGCCTTCCGCAAGGCCATGCTGATCCAGTATCCGCGCGCCGGCTCCTGGACCATCGCTTTTCAGACTGGCACGCCCGGTGGTGAAGTGGCGCAACACCTGCGGGCCGACTATGTCAGCGTTTACGTGCCCACCACGCCGAACCCTACCAGCGGCTTCTTTCTGATGTTGCCGCGGGCCGAAGTGATCGAGCTGGAGATGAGCGTGGACCAGGCGCTGACTTACGTGATCTCGATGGGAGCCGTGGCCCCCAGCGCGCCCAACGTTTCCCCTTCCACCAACTAATTTCCCTGATTGGCGACCGCATATTGCGGCGCACGAAAGCAAGCCATGGCCATGCGTTCCCACTATTGCGGTCTTGTGACCGAAGCCCAGCTGGGCGAGTCTGTTTCCCTCTGTGGCTGGGTCAACCGGCGCCGGGACCACGGTGGCGTCATTTTCGTGGACCTGCGGGACCGCGAAGGCTATGTCCAGGTGGTGTGCGATCCGGACCGTGCCGAGATGTTCAAGATCGCGGAGGGGCTGCGCAACGAGTACTGCGTGCAGGTCAAAGGCCTGGTGCGCGCGCGGCCGGAGGGAACGACCAACGCCGGCTTGAAGAGCGGCAATGTGGAGCTGTTGTGCCACGAACTGACCGTGCTCAACCCTTCGGTGACGCCACCGTTCCAACTGGACGACGAGAACCTCAGCGAGACCACAAGGCTGACGCATCGGGTGCTGGATTTGCGCCGTCCCTACATGCAGAACAACCTCATGCTGCGCTATCGGGTGTCGATGGAGGTGCGCCGGTTTCTGGATGCCCATGGTTTTGTGGATATCGAGACGCCGATGCTGGGCAAGTCCACCCCCGAGGGCGCGCGCGACTATCTGGTGCCAAGCCGGGTGCACCCTGGACACTTCTTTGCGTTGCCACAGAGTCCGCAGCTGTTCAAGCAGTTGTTGATGATTGCCGGGTACGACCGCTACTACCAGATCACCAAGTGTTTCCGGGATGAAGATCTGCGCGCCGATCGCCAGCCCGAGTTCACCCAGATCGATATCGAGACCTCGTTCCTGACAGAAGAGGAAATCCGCGACATGTTCCAGGGCATGATCAAGACAGTGTTCAAGAACACCATGAACGTGGACCTGGGCGAGTTCCCGGTCATGACCTATGCCGAGGCCATGCACCGCTATGGTTCCGACAAGCCGGATCTTCGGGTCAAGCTGGAATTCACCGAGGTCACCGACATCATGGCCGACGTGGACTTCAAGGTGTTCTCGGCCGCCGCTGCCATGAAGGACGGTCGGGTGGTGGCATTGCGCGTGCCAGGTGGCGCCCGTGAAACGGGTGGCCTGAGCCGCGGTGAAATTGATGCCTACACCGAGTTCGTGAAGATCTATGGTGCCAAGGGATTGGCCTACATCAAGGTCAACGATCTGGCCAAAGGGCGCGATGGTTTGCAGAGTCCGATCGTGAAAAATATCCACGACAGTGCCCTGGAGCAGATCCTGGTGCGCACCGGCGCCCAGGACGGAGATCTGGTCTTCTTTGGCGCCGACAAGGCCAAGATCGTCAACGATGCCATCGGGGCCCTGCGCATCAAGATCGGACACAGCGAATTCGGCAAGAAGAATGCTCTGTTCGAGACCGGCTGGCGGCCGATGTGGGTGGTGGACTTTCCCATGTTCGAATATGACGAGACCGAGCAGCGCTACGCCGCCACCCACCATCCTTTCACTGCGCCCAAGGAGGGGCACGAGGACTGGATGGTCACGGCTCCCGAGAAATGCGTTTCGCAGGGCTACGACATGGTGCTCAACGGCTGGGAGATGGGTGGCGGATCGGTCCGTATCCACCGCGCCGACGTGCAGCAGAAGGTGTTCGATGCCCTCAAGATCACGCCCGAGGAGGCCCAGGACAAATTCGGTTTTCTGCTGGACGCGCTGCAGTACGGCGCCCCGCCGCACGGTGGCCTGGCATTCGGCCTGGATCGGATCGTGACGCTGATGACCGGTGCCGAATCGATTCGCGACGTCATCGCCTTCCCCAAGACCCAGCGCGCGCAGGACCTGCTGACCCAAGCGCCCAGCACGGTGGACGAGCGCCAACTGCGGGACCTGCATATCCGGCTGCGTGCCGCCGACCTAGGCAAGCTCGCTTGAGCGTTGCCTGGGGCAAAATCAAAGGGCGCCTGCAGGCGCCCTTTTTCATGTCCGGACGCTACAAACTTCCCCAATCCGTGCTGGTGGTGATCCACACCCGCGCGCTGGAGGTGCTGCTGATCAAGCGCGCCGATGCAGAGGACTTCTGGCAGTCGGTCACAGGTTCGCGCGACAGCCTGCGGGAAAGCTTCGTGACCACGGCCCGGCGCGAGGTGCTGGAGGAAACCGGCATCGATTGCGGCACCGGAACTGCGCTGGCAGGCAGCCTGTGCGACTGGCGCTTGCGCAACGTGTATGCGATCTATCCGCGCTGGCAGCACCGCTATGCCCCGGGTGTGACGCACAATACTGAGCATCTGTTCGGCTTGACCGTGCCGGCCGGCACGGCAGTCGTACTCAATCCCGCTGAGCACTGTGCGAGCCGGTGGTTGCCGTACCAGGCAGCCGCCGAGGCCTGTTATTCGCCGTCCAACGCCGAGGCCATTCTGATGCTGCCAAGATTCCTGTCATGACCATTGTCCGCGTCGCCACCTACAACATCCACAAGGGGGTGCAAGGCATAGGGCCACGTAGACGGCTGGAGATCCACAACCTGGGGCACGCGGTGGAGCAGCTCGATGCCGACATCGTCTGTCTGCAGGAGGTGCGCAAGGAACACCGTCGGGAAGAGCAGTACTTCACGCGCTGGCCGCAGATGCCTCAAGCTGACTTCCTGGCACCGGAAGGTTTCCAGGCCGTCTACCGGACCAATGCCGTAACGCGCCACGGTGAGCATGGAAACGCCATGCTGTCGCGCTGGCCGGTGATTGCCCATCAGCACGAGGACATGTCGGATCACCGCTTCGAGCAGCGCGGTCTGTTGCATGCCGAAGTCCTGGTCCACGGTCAGTCGGTGCATGTGCTGGTGGCACACCTCGGATTGATCCATGCCAGCCGGGTGCGCCAGGTCGCGCAACTGCGCCGCTACGTCGCGCGGGAGATTCCGCAGCAAGCACTGCTTATCGTCGCCGGCGACTTCAATGACTGGGGTGATGGCGTGACCCATGGCCTGGCAGCGATTGACCTGCAAGCCTGGAGCCATGGTCGGCATCCGACTTTTCCTTCGCGCCTGCCGCTGGCTCAACTCGACTACGTCTATGGCCGGGGCCTGACGCCTGTGAGTGTGCACGTGCCGCGCGGGCGCATCTGGTGGCGCATGTCGGACCACTTGCCGTTGATCGCCGAGTTCGAGATGCCGAACGCGGCATCCGCCTGATCTGCCATGGAGCCCCTGCGCGAAGGCCATCAGCTGCAACTGCTCCAGGGCGGCGCCGAGTTTTTTCCAGCGCTGATCCAGGCTATCGACCAGAGTCTCCATGAAGTGCGGGTGGAAACCTATATCTTCAGCCTGGATGCCTCCGGGCTGCAGGTCGCCGGCGCGCTGGAACGCGCCGCGCGCCGCGGCGTTGCCGTGTTCCTGGTGATGGATGGAGCCGGCACACTGGCACTGGAGCCGGAATGGGCCAGGCGCTTTGATGCTGCTGGTGTGCACTGGCAGATCTTTGCTTTCGGCACCATGGGCTGGCTGTGGCCTCGGCGCTGGCGCCGCCTGCATCGAAAGCTGTGCGCGGTGGACGGACGGATCGCGTTTTGCGGCGGCATCAATGTGCTCGATGACCACTACGACCCGAACTACGGCGTGCTGGATGCACCTCGCTTCGACTTCGCAGTGCGGATCACGGGGCCACTGGTCATGGAAGTCACCGACACCATGGCCCGTTTCTGGTGGCGGCTGCAGGCCATGCGCGGTGTGCGCGAGCGCGAACTGCCCTCGGCCTGGGCCGCGTTGCAGGCTGCGATCCAGGCGGCGCCCGATGCCCCGCCAGAACCCCCGAAGCCTGGCGCAGCCGGCGTGGGCCGGGGTGCGCGGGCGGCACTGTTGCTGCGCGACAACCTGCGCCATCGCCGCCATATTGAACGGGCCTACCGCAAGGCCATTGGTTCGGCGCGCTCCGAGATCATCATTGCCAACGCCTATTTCCTGCCCGGCGTGCGCCTGCACCGTGCCCTGTTGCACGCGGCGCGGCGCGGTGTCAAGGTCAAGATCCTGCTGCAGGGCCGGTACGAATACTTCATGCAGTTTCATGCCGCGCGTCCCCTGTACGGCGCGCTGCTGGGGGCTGGTGCCGAGGTGCACGAATATGCACCGAGCTTTTTGCACGCCAAGGTTGCGGTGATCGACGGACACTGGGCCACGGTGGGCTCGTCCAATCTCGACCCCTTGAGCCTGTTGCTGGCGCGAGAGGCCAACGTGGTGGTGGAGGATGTGGCCTTTGCCCAGGAATTGCGGGCGCGGCTGGAGCAGGCCATGCAACACGACGGCCGCCTGGTTGACTCTGCGAGTTACAGAGACCGGCCCCGCAAGCAGCGCATGCTCGATGCCGTGGCCTTCGGGTTGATGCGCGTGATGCTCTTTCTGAGTCGCAATAGCTATTGATTTAATAGCTGTTTGTGCTTGCTTTACAAGGCTTCCAAGCCATACAGCACAAATTGCACGGGGCTGTTACCATGCTTCCATGTTAATGAAATCTCAGACCACCATGAACCCTGACGATCCTGCCGCGGGAACGCCGGTCTCCGTCAAGATCCGCGAGCGGATCCTGGCCGCGCGCAAGCGCTTCAATGCCAATGACAACATCGCTGCGTTCATCGAGCCGGGCGAGCTGGCCCTGCTGCTTGATGAAGTGACCGAGAAGATGGCAGGTGTGCTGGGCAGTCTGGTGATCGATACCGATCAGGACCACAACACCCAGAACACGGCGCGCCGGGTTGCCAAGATGTACGTCAACGAGGTCTTCAACGGCCGCTACGTCGCCGCACCGAGCATCACCGAGTTTCCCAATGCCGAGCATCTGAACGAGCTGATGATCGTCGGACCGATCACGGTGCGCAGCGCGTGCAGCCACCACTTTTGTCCAGTGATCGGCAAGATCTGGATCGGTGTGATGCCGAACGAGCACACCAATGTCATTGGCCTGTCCAAGTATGCACGGCTGGCGGAGTGGGTCATGGGCCGGCCACAGATCCAGGAAGAAGCTGTGGTTCAATTGGCCGACCTGATCCAGGAAAAGACCCAGCCCGATGGTTTGGCCATCGTGATGGAGGCCAGCCACTATTGCATGGCCTGGCGCGGCGTCAAGGACATGGACAGCAAAATGATCAACTCCGTGATGCGCGGCGTGTTCCTCAAAGACCCGAACCTGCGCCGCGAATTCCTGTCTCTGATACCAAAGAAGGGCTGACATGCTGGTACGTTTGCTCTATGCCAGTCGCGCGGTGGACCGCAGTGCCGAGGCGATCGACGCGATCCTGCTGCAGTCACGCCAGGCAAATCCGACCTGCGGCATCACCGGCATCCTGTGCTACGGTGGTGGGATCTTCCTGCAGGCCATTGAAGGTGGCCGCAGTGCTGTCAGCGACTTGTATGGCCATATCCAGCGTGATGCCAGGCACAAGGATGTGGTGCTGCTGCATTACGAGGAGATCTCGGAGCGGCGCTTTGGCGGCTGGACCATGGGCCAGGTCAACATGTCCAAGCTCAACACCTCGATCCTGCTCAAGTATTCTGAACGGCCGGAACTCGACCCCTATGCGGTTTCCGGCACCGTGTCGCTGGCCCTGTTGGAAGAACTGATGGCCACCGCCTCGATCATCGGGCGTGCCTGAGGGCCAGGTCAACACGCTACTGGCGGGTTGCGATTTCTCCAGCGCGCCGACCCGGCGCAAGCCCATCGTTGTGGCGCTGGGGCTCTTGCACGGCCACCGGGTCCAACTGACGGCTCTGTTGCGCATGCACAGTCTGCAGGCCTTTGCGGGCTGGCTGGCGCGCCCCGCGGTTTGGGTTTGTGCCTTTGACTTCCCTTTCGGTCTGCCGCGCGAACTGGTGCAGCAACTTGGCTGGCCCGTCCATTGGCAGGCTTGCATCGAACACTATGGCGCCCTCAGCCGCGCCGAGATCCGGGCCCGGTTCGCCGCTTTCTGCAACAGCCGGCCGGCAGGGTCCAAGTTTGCCCACCGGGCCACGGACCGACCCGCGGGCTCCAGCCCCTCCATGAAGTGGGTCAACCCGCCAGTGGCCTACATGCTGCACGCCGGCGTACCCTTGTTGCTGCGCGCCGGTGTCACCATTGCGGGTCTCCACGAACCGCGCGCGCTGCCCGGCTCTGATCCGGGATCCCGGCGGGTGGCGCTGGAGGGCTATCCGGGTTTGCTGGCGCGCGAGCTGATTGGTCGCGCCAGCTACAAGAGCGACACGCGCAAGCTGCAGACGACACAGCACAGGGAACAGCGGGAACGGGTGATCGGGGCACTGGTGCAAGGGCATACCCGGCTGGAACTGGCTCTGGTGCTCGATGCGGCGCAACGCCTGGCACTGCTGCAGGATGGCAGCGGCGATGCGCTGGACGCCGTCCTGTGCCTGGTACAGGCTGCCTGGGCGCAACGGCGCCACAGCCAAGGCGACCTACGCTACGGTCTGCCTGCCGACATGGACCCGCTGGAGGGCTGGATCATCACTGCCTGAAAGCCCGAAGCCTTCAGGCGATGCGCCCGATCACTGTCTCTTCCAGCTTCATCGCCAGCTGCGAGATGGCCAGCGCCGCCGGACAGGCCGGAGTGGCTTGCAGCAGCAGTTGCCGGCGCATCACCGCCTGGCGCACGGAAGGGTCGGCGGGAATGTCGCCCAGGTGCACCAGTTTGACGCCGCGGCCGGGTTCGGAAACGACAAAGCGGTCCAGCACCTGCTGCAACTGCACCGTGATGGCCCGGCCATCGCCCAGGCGCGCCGTTTGGTTGACGACCATGCGGATGGTCTGGCGCTTCTGCTGGCCCACCAGCACCTTGATCGTGGCATAGGCGTCAGTGAGCGATGTAGGTTCCGGCGTCGCAACCACGAGCACTTCGGAAGCCAGGGACACGGCAAACAGCACCACGTCGGATATGCCAGCGCCGGTATCCATCAGCACCACGTCGTAGTGCGGGACCAGGCCCGAGATGATGCGCAGGAAATCGTCGCGCACCTCCGGTGTCAGGCGCGAATACTCCACCATGCCGGAGCCGGCCAACAATACGGAAAATCCGCCCGGTGCCTTGATGATCGCGTCCTCGATCTTCGCCTTGCCGGTAAACACGTCGTGCAGCGTGGTCTTCGGGTACAGGTTCAGGACCACGTCGAGGTTGGCCAGGCCCAGGTCGGCGTCCAGCACCAGTACACGGTGGCCGCGCTTGGCCAGTGCCGCGGCCAGGTTGGCCGAGACAAAGGTCTTTCCCACTCCGCCCTTGCCGCTGGTCACCGCCAGTACCTTGCCGTGCGGCTTGAGCGGTATTGCGGGCTCCGTGGCCTGCGATGGATTCAATACGTCGCTCATCAATTCAACCTATGTTCGGTAATGCCGGATGCACTGCCACCCAGGGCGTCGTCATCCGGGAGTTCGGCCGGTACACTTTCCAGCCAGGCGGGTTCTTCCGCCGACAGGGGGCCGAACAAGAGGCTCTTTTCCTCGGCACTGACCGCGATCACCTGCTGCTCGTCCAGGCACACCCGGTTCCTGCCGCCAGTCTTGGCCCGGTAGAGCTGGTTGTCGGCGCGCTCGGTCCACAGGGTCGAGGTTGACCGTACCCACTCGGGCGCATAAGCGCCGCCAATGCTGATGGTGACGCTGAGCTTGACCAGTGGCGTCACATGGATCGACAAGCCCTGCACGGTGTGGCGCAGCCGCTCAGCGATGGCAATGCCGAACGACACCTGGCAGTTGGGCAGCACGATCGCAAACTCCTCGCCGCCGTATCGCGCCACGGTATCCATCGGACGCACACAATGCGCGAGGCACTTGGCAACGGTCTGCAAGACCTGGTCGCCCACCAGATGCCCGTGGCTGTCGTTGATGCGTTTGAAGTGGTCGATATCGATCATCAGCAACAGAGCCGATTCGCCCGAGCGCGCCACCACATCGATCTCGCGTTCCAGCACCGAGCGGAACTGGCGCCGGTTGGCCAAGCCGGTCAAGGGATCTTTCAGCGACAGCTCGCACAGGCCATCGACGATGGTTTGCACGTAGGCGGTGGCGGAATCCTGCGGTGCTGGCAAGGCGATCAGTGCATCATGCTCGAGCAGGGCGCGCGCGTTGTCCAGACGCAACGCGTCCAAGTCGACCAGGGAGGATGGGGATGCAGCAGCCACCAGATGTAGGACAGTGAATCGCCGAAAGTCTAACAGGTAGGTAGGTGCGCGGTTCGCCATATTGCGGGGTCATCCCCAGCCTCTTTCCGGCCTGGGGTCCATTCTCCGAGCGAGGCCGCCAGCCCAGGAAAGCAAAGCACGCTGCACCCGGGGCCAGGCAGACAGATGTGCAGTACCGGTCAGCGTTGCGGCATGTCCTTGGCGGAATAACCCAGGCTCACGCTGGCGTCCGGCGGGATGGCCGGCATGCTGGCGTTCCAGTCCAGCCAGGCAGCGCGCATGGCTTGCAGCCGCTGCGGCTCCAGTGTTGCCCGGCTGGAGCGTTCGCGCTCATCCTGGTCCAGCCGGAACAAGTACTCATGCTCGTCCACTTGCAGGTACTTCCACGGTCCCAGGCGCAGCGCCCGCTGGTTGCGGTGCTTCATGCGCCAGTACAAGGGACGCTCAAAACTGTGGTTGGCGTCGGTCAGCACTGGCAGCAG
Organism: Rhodoferax sp.; assembly: GCA_031372035.1. Lineage (GTDB taxonomy): Bacteria > Pseudomonadota > Gammaproteobacteria > Burkholderiales > Burkholderiaceae_C > CAISIP01. Next base: position 10,514 of record JANMKM010000525.1, read on the forward strand.
GGATACGCCATCCCATGGATACCGCGGGTCTGCATCCACCCCGGCGGCATGCAGCATCGTCGCTGACCAGTCCATGGTCATACACAGTTGGGCGCTGGTGCCACCACCGGCAATGACCTTTGGCCAGTGTGCAATCCAGGGCACCCGGATACCGCCCTCCGTCAGGTCCATCTTGCCGCCCACCAGCGGCCAGTTGTCGGAGAAGCGCTCGCCGCCGTTGTCACTGGTGAAGACCACCAGCGTGTTGTCGGCCAGGCCATGGGTGCGCAGGGCCTGCATCAGGTGCCCGATACCTTCGTCCATGTGGGCAATCATCCGGCGGTAGCTATGGATGTTGCCGCCGTGCAGGTGAAAAAGGTTATTCGCAACCTCCGCCGCCAGGGCCTTGTCATCACGGGTTTCCCAGGGCCAGTGCGGTGCCGTGTAGTGCAGGCTGAGAAAGAAGGGCGCCGCCTGCTGCGCCATGTGCTGCACGTAGTCCACCGCGCGCTGCGATAACAGGTCGGTCAGGTAGCCGCTCTGCGGGTGCTCGCTCACCTGCTCACCCTGCGACTGCCACAGGTCATGGGTACCGCGCGAATCGCAGTGGGTGAAGTAGTCCACACCGCCGGACATCGGCCCGAAGAACTCCTCGTAGCCGGACAGCAGCGGGCTGAAGGCCGGCGGATAGCCCAGGTGCCATTTGCCCACCAGGGCAGTGCGGTAGCCGGCATTGCGCAGCAGGGAAGGCAGGGTCGGGTGCTCAGGCGGCAGGCCCAGAGTGGTGCTGCCGCGGCTGCGGCTGTTGATCGGCTCCTCGGCCGCACCGCGCAGGCGGTACTGGTAGCGTGCTGTCATCAGGGCAAAGCGGGTGGGGGAGCACACCGGCGAATTGGCATAGCCCTGGGTCAGCCGCAGCCCGGCGTCGGCCAGCGCATCCAGATGGGGCGACACCGGTTCCCGTCCGCCATAGCAGCCCAGGTCGGCGTAGCCCAGATCGTCTGCCACGACGAAGATGATGTTGGGTCGACTGTCGCGCATGGGTTGGACGCGGCTGCGCTCAGTCGGTGGCAACAAAGTTGGTGGCCTTCATGATTCGACCCCAGCGTGCCGTGTCCTCGCGCATGGTCTTGAGCAAGGCCTCGGGGCCGTCGCCCACCGGATACATGCCGTTGACCAGCAACTGCTGGCGCACTTGACGCGAGTTCACGGCGCGCGAAAACTCGCTGCGCAGCCGCTCCAGCACGGCCTTCGGTGTGCGTGCCGGTGCGTAGTACGGGAACCAGGCCGAAGCGATCACTTCCGGATAGCCCAGTTCCACGAAGGTCGGCACGGCCGGCATCGGCGGCGAGCGCCGGGCGCCGCTGGTCGCCAGCACCTTGACCCGGCCGCTGGACAGCATCGTGATGGCACCACCCACGGTATCGAAATACAGGGGCACGGTGCCGCCCATCACATCCTGGCGCGCTGGCGTCGAGCCACGGTAAGGCACATGCACCATCTGCAGTCCGGCCGCCCGGTTCAGCATCTCGCCCAGAAAGTGCGAGGGTGTTCCGGCCCCATATGACGCAAAGCTGACCGCATTGCCACGGCCCTTGGCCCAGGCCACGAACTCCGCCAGGGAATTGGCCGGCACCTCCTTGTGCACCACCATCGCCAGCTCGAAACTGGCGGCATTGACGATGGGCGCGAAGTCCTGGACCGGGTCGTAGTTGAGCGTCTTGTAGGCGTTGGGGAACATCGTCATCATGCCGGCCGTGCCCAGCAGCAGGGTGTGGCCATCGGGTTCGGCGCTCTTCACCGTCTCCACCGCTATGCGTCCGGCTGCACCGGACCTGTTGTCGATGATGATGGTGCCCAGCGAGTTGCGCAGGGCATCGGCGATGGCACGGGTCAGCACGTCCTGGGTGCCGCCAGCGGGCACGCCGATCAGAACCTTGATCGGACGTGACGGGAATGTGGCAGCACTGCCTTGCGCGCGTGCCTGCAGGCCCAGCGTCAACATTGCGCCGCAACCGAGCAGGCGCCGCCGCTGCAGTGTTCGCGGCACGAGGGCGAATGGGTTGCCGGCGCCGTGAGGGTTTGCATCAGCCATGCAGGACTGTAACCACCGGGCCACCGGTTGGGCAATTGCACCGTGCCGGGGACTAACCCTGATGCCCGGCCGCTGGCGCCATCGGAGGCTTGTGTCAGGGCCTGGCGTGGCTTCGGCACGCATCTATTCAGTAGCTTCTCACGCTTTATCCATGCGTCTTTGAGCCAACATCATTTCCTTCTGGCGCAGACCGGACAGTCGGCATGGCGTTGCATGCGCACTTCGGTGCACTCCATGCTGCGTCCGTCCAGCATCAGCAACCGGCCGATCAGCGGTCGTCCGGCGCCGCTGAGCAACTTGAGAGCCTCGGCTGCTTGAATGGCTCCGATGATTCCGACCAGAGGCGCGAACACGCCCAGCGTGGCGCAACGGGTTTCCTCAAAATTGCTGTCCGGCGGAAACAGGCAGGCGTAGCAGGGTGAGGCCGGATCGCGCGGGTCATAGACTGAGATCTGCGCGTCAAAGCGGATTGCAGCGCCCGATACCAGAGGCTTGCGCGCTGCCACACAGGCGGCGTTGATCGCATGGCGGGTGGCGAAGTTGTCGGTGCAGTCCAGCACCACGTCAGCCAGTGGCACCAGCCGCGCCAGCAAGGCGGCGTCGGCGCGCTCGGCCACGGCCAGGCATTGCACCTGCGGGTTGATTGCGGCCACGGCCCGTGCCGCCGAGGCTGCCTTTGGCGTACCGACGCTGGCCATGGTGTGGGCGATCTGGCGCTGCAGATTGGTCAGGTCGACATCGTCGTGGTCGACGATGGTGATCCGGCCGACCCCGGCCGTGCCCAGGTACAGCGCGGCCGGCGAGCCCAGCCCGCCGGCGCCGATGACCAGCGCGTGG
>JANMKM010000561.1:0-13392 GCA_031372035.1 Rhodoferax sp.
GGGGGTTTTGCACGCGTCCAAAATCTGGGGGTGCCACCGTTTGTGTTTTCGCCCACCGGGCCTGGTTAGAGGGCGGGGCCACGCCGGTTCCCACCGACCTTCTGCGCCTGTCTGTGGGTCTTGAGCACGTAGACGATCTGATTGCCGACCTGGAGCAGGCAATGCAGCGGGCGCATGGCTGAGCCGCGCAGTCCCAGCGGCTGGTGGGCGTGCGCTTGATTGGGTGGTGAAAGCGGCAAGGACGTGCAAGGCGCAAGACTGATTTTTCTGACCAGCGCCGCCATGCTGGCATTCGCTGCCAACTCCCTGTTGTGCCGGGCGGCGTTGGGCGGTGGTGCCATGGACCCGGTCAGCTTCACCGTGGTTCGCATGACCTGTGGGGCGGCGGCTTTGTGGCTGCTGGTCCGTGTGCGAGGTGGGCAAGTTGTTGCTGAGGGCAACTGGATCTCGGCCGGTGCGCTCTTGGCCTATGCCGCCGGGTTTTCATTTGCGTATGCCAGTCTGCCCGCCGGGATGGGGGCTTTGCTGCTGTTCGGCGCGGTGCAAGTCACCATGATCGCCCGTGGGCTCAGCCTGGGAGAGCGGTTCGGGCGGGCCCAGGTTGCGGGCTTTGCGTGCGCTCTGGCGGGGATCCTGATCCTCTGCTGGCCGACATCGCTCCAGGCGCCTTGGGCAGGCTTGGTGCTGATGCTGCTGGCCGGTGTCGCCTGGGGCGTGTACTCGCTGCGCGGGCGTGGTGTGCGCGATCCCTTGGCTGCCACGGCCGGCAACTTTCTGCGGGCCGCGGTTCTGGCGCTGGCCCTGGCCCTGGTCTGGCAAGGCTCAGCGCGCTGGGATGGTGCTGCCCTGGTCTGTGCCGCTACCTCGGGCGCGTTGGCCTCCGGCGTCGGGTACGCAATCTGGTACGGCGCCCTGCGCGAATTGCCAGCGACCACGGCCGCCACGGTGCAACTGAGTGTGCCGGTACTTGCGGCTTCCGGCGGAATTCTGCTGCTGGGCGAAGTGCTCACCTGGCGTCTGGCGGTGGCTTCGGTGGCGGTACTGGGTGGCATTGCCTGGTATCTCCATGCCAGGCCAGCGACCGCCCTGCGCTAGTGGTCCGCACTGCGTGTCGTGCACCGCCGCGGCGCGCGGCGGCGATTCTTGCTAGTCTTGGGCCATGAGTGCAATCAACAATGATGAAATGCCGCAAGCGGCCTCGGCCCCAGCCTGCCAGGTGAACCTGGCCCTGCAGGGCGGAGGTTCGCACGGTGCCTTCACCTGGGGTGTGCTGGACGCGCTGCTGGAAGACGGGCGCATCAGCATGGAGGGCATCAGTGGCACCAGTGCCGGAGCCATGAATGCGGTGGCCCTGGCGCACGGCTTTGCCCAGGCTCAGCGCGGCCCCCGGGCGGATGTGCGCGAATCGGCACGTGAATCCCTGGAAGCGTTCTGGAATGGCATCATCCAGATGGGCGCCTTGAGCGCCGGTTTGTCGCAGGCTCAGCGTGGGCCCTTTGACTTGCTGTTCGGCGGTCTGGGCGGGCAATCACCCACGCAACAATGGCTGGGTGCCATGACCAGCCTCTGGTCCAGCACGGTGTCGCCCTACCAGAGCAACCCGCTGGACATCAATCCGCTGCGCCAGTTCCTGCAAAAGCAGATTGACTTCGAGCGCCTGGCCAGCTTGCGCCAGCCCAAGGTTTTCGTGGTGGCGACCCGGGTCAGCACTGGCAAGGCCGAGGTGTTTTCCGGCAAGCGCCTGACGGTGCAGGCGGTGATGGCCTCAGCCTGCCTGCCGATGGTGTTCCAGGCGGTGGAGATCGAGGGTGAGCATTACTGGGACGGTGGCTATTGCGGCAACCCGGCGCTGCACCCGCTGATCTACAACTGCGACAGCCGCGACATTGTGCTGGTGCAGATCAACCCGATCCGGCGCCATGCATTGCCAACCACGGCGGCCGACATCATGGACCGGCTCAACGAGATTGCCTTCAACGCGGCGCTGATTGCTGAGATGCGCGCCATTGACTTTGTCAAGCGGCTGATGGCCCGGGGCCTGCTGGATCCGGCCCGGTACAAGGATGTGCTGATGCACCGCATTGACGGCGGCGAGGCGCTGGAAGCTTTTCATGCCTCGACCAAGGCTTCTACCGACGGCGCCCTGCTGCGCAGCCTGCATGAGCTAGGACGCAGCAGCGCCCAGGCTTGGCTGAAGCAGCGTTACAGTGCCTTGGGGGTGAGCTCCAGCGTCAATATTGCCCGTGACTACCTGGATGACCTGCGGGTACCCACCAGGTAGCGCTGGCGGCATGGCGCCGGCGCGCTTGCGCCCTCAGCCTTCGCGCCGCAGCGCCGGGAACAGGATCACATCGCGGATGCTGGGGCTGTCGGTCAACAGCATCATCAGCCGGTCGATGCCGACGCCGCAACCACCGGTGGGCGGCATGCCGTATTCCAGCGCCCGGACGAAGTCGTGGTCGTAGTACATGGCTTCGTCGTCGCCGCTCTCCTTGGCGTTGACCTGGGACTGGAAGCGCGCCGCCTGGTCCTGGGCGTCGTTGAGTTCGCTGAAGCCATTGCCGAATTCGCGCCCTGTGATGTACAGCTCAACGCGCTCAGTCACATCCGGACGGGCATCGCTGGCGCGTGCCAGTGGCGAGATTTCCACCGGGTGCTCGCAGATGAAAGTTGGTTGCCAAAGCTTGTGCTCCACGGTTTCCTCGAAGTACAGCACCTGCAGGCTGGCCAGGCTGCGGCTCGAGAGTTTGTGCTGGGCTTCCGTCAGGCCGAGTTTGCGCAGGGCGTTGAGCAGCCAGACGCTGTCATCGATGTTGGTGCCGGCTGCGGTGTGTTTGAGGATGGCTTCGCGGATCGTCAGGCGCTCGAAGGCTGGCTCCAGATCCACGCCACGGCCGCCATAGCTCAGCTGCAGTGATCCGGTGGCGCGTTGTGCCACGGCGCGGATCAGCTCCTGGGTGAAATCCATCAGGTCCAGGTAGTTCCAGTAGGCGGCGTAGAACTCCATCATCGTGAACTCGGGGTTGTGCCGCACCGAGATGCCTTCATTGCGGTAGCTGCGGTTGATCTCGAACACCCGCTCATAGCCGCCCACGATCAGCCGCTTCAGGTACAGCTCGGGTGCTATGCGCAGGAACATCTCCTGGTCCAGCGCGTTGTGGTGGGTCTTGAACGGCTTGGCGTTGGCGCCGCCGGGAATTGGATGCAGCATCGGGGTTTCGACCTCGAGGAAGTCATGCGCCACCATGAACTCACGGATGCTGCTGATGGCCTTGCTGCGGGCCACGAACCGCTGACGCGTGCTCTCGTCGGTCATCAGATCAAGATACCGTTGCCGGTACTTGGTTTCCTGGTCGGCCATGCCATGGAACTTGTCGGGCATCGGGCGCAGGCTCTTGGTCAGCAGTCGCACCTTGCTAGCGTGGATGGACAGTTCGCCGGTGCGGGTCTTGAAGACTGTACCTTCTGCGGCCACGATGTCACCCAGGTCCCAGTGCTTGAAGTCCTCGTAGGCCTCGGCACCGATGTCATCACCTTTGACATAGATCTGGATCCTGCCGGCTGACGGACCGAATGAGGCGTCCTGCAACGTCGCGAAGCTGGCCTTACCCATGACCCGCTTGAGCATCATGCGGCCGGCTACCACGGCACCGGTACCGGCAGCCGCCAACTCCTCGGTGGTCCTGTCGTTGAAGCGCGCGAACAGATCCTGGGCCCGGTCCCGCGGCTTGACATCATTGGGAACGGCGACGGCCAGGCCCTGGGACTGGCGCTGGCGCAGCGTTTGCAGCTTTTCCCGGCGCTCGTGCAGCAGCTGGTTTTCGTCGGGTAGGGCGGCAGTGGTGTTGTGGTCGGACATGGGCGCGGTCGTTGGGCCGGTAGGGGCGGTGGAGGAAACGAAGCAACGATTTTAAGTTCCTGGCCCGGCTTGGCGACCATTCCATAATCCTCGCCATGTTTGTGCGTGCCGGTGTTGTGTCCCTGGGGTTGCTGCTGCTGAGCCGTGTGCTCGGTCTGCTGCGTGAAACTGCCCAGTCGGCGGCGTTCGGCACCACCGGTTTGGGCGATCTGGCCGTGCTGATGCTGGGCTTGCCGGACTGGTTTGCCGGGCTGGTTGCGAGCGGCGCGCTGTCATATGTGCTGCTGCCGTACTGGGCCGCCCAGAATGCCCGACAGCAGGAGCTCAGCATGCGGCGGGTGGCGCGGGCACTGTTGTGGCTGGGCGTGGTGTGCGGCGCGCTGCTGGTGTGGCAGCGCGAAGCGATGTTGGGGCTGCTGGTGCCCGGTGTGCCGGTTGCCCTGCGCCACACCGGGCACCAGGCCCTGGTTTGGAGTGCTTTTGCTTTTGCACCGGCACTGTTGGCGGCTTTGTGGGCCACGCGGGCGCAGCACCTGCGCGACTTCAGCGGGCTCTACGGTGGCCATCTGGTGGTGAATCTGGTGCTCGTAATCGCTCTTTTTTTGGTAGCGGTCCGCGCCTATTCCACAGGCTCTGTAGCGATTTTGGGAACCTTCCTGCTGGTGGCGATGGGGGCCCGGCTGCTGTGGCTGCACGGTCGCTTGCGCAGGCACCGTACACCATTGCATCCCGGTCCGGCCGAGGCTGGCGCACCCCTGCCGACGGCTGCGCTGTGGGTCTGGGCCGGCCTGGCGGCAGCCTTGCCGCTCACGCTGCCATTTGCCGCCCGCTCCCTGGCCTCACAAGGCGGCGAGGGCGCACTGGCGACCTTCAATTACGCATGGAAGCTGGTGGAGTTGCCGTTGGTGCTGGCGATCCAGTTGGTGGCGACACTGGCCTTTCCCGGCATTGCCCGGGCGCTGGCGCAGCCTGCTGACCCGCACCAGGCTGCTGCTGCCGCGGCTGCTATCCGTGCCGCGTTTGCTCTGGCCTGGACTCTGGCGTGTGCGGCGGCAGCGGTTTTGCTGGTGGCGGCGCCAGCGCTCAGTTCCTTCTTGTTTGGCTGGGGCCGCATGGGTCCGGAGGGTCTGGCACGGGTGGCCGCGTGGGGATCGGCGGCGGCCTGGGGCTTATTGCCGCAGGCATTGATCGCGGTTGCGCTCACAGTGTTGGCAGGTCTGGGGCGATTGCGCTGGCCGGTCGTGGCCTATGGCCTGGCATTGCTGTTGCTGCTCGTGATTGGCGCTTCCGGCAGCCATGGTGGTGCGACCCTGATGCGTCTGCTCAATGGGGTGCTGCTGTTGGTGGCCGTGCTCAGCCTGCTGGCGCTAGGACGCCAGGGACTGCGGCACTGGCTGCCCTGGGGCTCACTGTGGCCGGCACCGCTGCTGCTGCTTGGCACGGCCGCTGCCGGGCACCTGGGCGTGTTTGCGGATATCCAGGACGATACGCCCGTGGCGCTTGCTGCGGCTGCCGGTTTTGCTATGCTTGTGATAGCTGGAGGCTGGCTCGGTGGGCCCGATCTGCGCCGCGCCCTACGGCGATAATCGGTGCACCCATGATCGAATTGCTGCAGATCTCGAACGATCCCGACTTTGCCCAGCGCTGCGACGCGATCGCCGGTATGCGGATGTTTGTGGATCTGGAGCGTTTGGGCAAGGCCGAACGGCAGGCTGGACGCAACAGCTTCATCAGCACGCACCAATTGCAGGATGTTGGAAGGGTCCGCGCCCGATTGCGGCGAACCCGACTGATGGTGCGTGTGAACCCGGTGAACCCTGATACAGCCGCCGAAGTGGATGCCGTGCTGGCTGAAGGTGCCGACATGCTGATGCTGCCGATGTTCAACACGGCCCAGGAACTGCAGGCATTCAGCCGGATCGTGGCCGGGCGCTGCCCGATCGTGCCGCTGCTGGAGACGGCGCCGGCACTGGAATCGCTCGATCAGTGGATCGCGACTCCGGGTTTGGGCGAGGTGTACGTCGGGCTCAACGATCTGCATCTGGCGCTCGGCTGCCGCTTCATGTTCGAGCCCCTGGCGATGGGGCTGGTGGACCGAGTGGCCGCGGCTGCGAAGCGGCAAGGCCTGCGCTTCGGTTTCGGTGGCATTGCCCGGCTGGACGGCGGCTTGCTCAGCGGCCGTGACGTATTGGCCGAACACCTGCGGCTGGGTTCGACCGCGGTGATTCTGTCGCGGACCTTCCATGCCGATGGCGCAGCGTCGTTCGAGCAGGAGGTGGCGCAGTTGCGCCTGGTCGAGCAGGCGCTGGCGCAGCGCACGGCCGCCCAGTGTGAGGCCGACCGGCAACGTGTGGTTGAACTGGTGCGCAGCATCGCCCGGCGCGCAGCGGCCGTGTCATGAAGCGGGCGATCGATATCCTGCTGGCGACCTTGTCGCTGTTACTGGTGGGTCCGCTGCTGTTGCTGGTGGCGCTGGCGATCCTGCTGGACAGCGGCGCACCCGTGCTGTTTCGCCAGACCCGCCTCGGCCTGGCCGGGCGCGAGTTCGCGATGCTGAAGCTGCGCAGCATGGTGGTGGACGCAGCGCGGGCCGGACCCTTCTACACCCTGGGAGATGATCCTCGCATCACCCGGCTCGGGCGCTTCATCCGGCGCAGCAGTCTGGATGAATTGCCGCAGATCCTCAACGTACTCAAGGGTGACATGAGCCTGGTGGGGCCCCGGCCGGACGTGCCGGCGCAGCGCAGCCTCTACACCGATGCGGACTGGCAGCGGCGCTGTAGCGTACGTCCTGGCATCACCGGACTGGCGCAGGCCCTGCTGCGCTCGCAAGGCACGCCGGAGCAGCGGTTGGAACTGGATCTGCGTTACGTTGAGCAATGCCACGGCTGGACAGGGCTGTGGCTGGACCTGAAGATCATGGTCTGGACCGTGGCGCGGTTGCGCAGCGGGGGCGCCAACTGATGTGCGGCATCTTTGGCTATTGGGACCGGTCCCTGCGACCCCTGCAGCCGGAGCTGCTGGCCACGATGGCCGCGAGGCTGGTACACCGCGGCCCGGACGATGAGGGCATCTGGCAGCAGCCGCAGCGCGCTGTGGCCCTGGGCAATCGGCGTCTGTCGATCATCGACATTGGCGGCGGGCACCAGCCCTTTGTCAGCGATGACGGCCAGGTTGCGGTGGTGCAGAACGGCGAGATCTTCAACTACATCGAGCTTGCGGCCGAACTGCGAGCCGAGGGTGTGCAACTGCGCACCCAGTCCGACACCGAGGTGATCCTGCGCCTGTACGAGCGCGAAGGCATTGCCTGCCTGCGCCGGCTCAACGGCATGTTTGCGATTGCCATCGACGACGTGCGCGCCGACGCCATGTACCTGGTGCGGGACCGCATCGGCGTCAAGCCACTGTACCTTGCGGACGATGGCCAGCGCGTGGTCTTTGCTTCGGAGATCAAGGCAATATTGCCTGTGATTGAGGCAGGGCAAACACGAGCTGCTATTGATTCAATAGCTATCCACCACTACCTCAGTTTCAACTACATCCCGGCACCATGGACCATCTACGCTGCTGTCAAGCATGTGATGCCCGGTACCTGGATGAAGTTCACGCGCTCGGGGGTGCAGACCCAGCGCTGGTGGAACCTGGCCGAACAACAGGAGCGCGACCATGGCTTTGAGGCCTGGTCCGAGGAGTTCATGGCAACGCTGGATGACGCGACGCGGATCCGCCTGCGCGCCGACGTACCCTTTGGTGCCTTCCTGTCGGGTGGCGTCGATTCCAGCACCATCGTCGGCCTGATGGCGCGCCACGTCGCGCAGCCGGTACGCACCTTCTGCATCGGATTTGCTGACCCGCGCTATGACGAATCTGCGTTCGCCCTGCAGGCAGCACAGCGCTTCGGCTGCCAGCACACCAGCGAGATCGCTGAACTCAACATGCTGGACCAATGGCCGCGGGTGCTGTACCACCTGGACCAGCCCCATGGCGACGCCTCCTTCATGCCAACTCTTCGGGTCAGCGAACTGGCGAGCCGCCATGTCAAGGTGGTGCTGACCGGCGACGGTGGCGACGAGTTGTTTGCCGGCTACGACAAGTACGCCGCGTTCTTTGCCGAGCCTAGTGTCAATGGGCTGTCTGACGACGCATTCCAGCGCCGCTACTTTGACTCCATCTCGCTGTTCTCGCCCCAGGCTAAGCAAGCCTTGTACCAGCCCGCATTTGGCGCTGCACTGCGGGATGTTGACAGCTTTGCCGACGCGGCCAAGCCCTGGCTGCAAGAGGCAGCGCACTTCGACCGGGTGAACCAGGCGCTGTACCTTGACATGCAATTGCTGCTCAGTGGCAACAACCTGGTCAAGCCCGACCGCATGGGCATGGCGGTGTCGATCGAGGCCCGCACGCCGTTTCTGGACTGGCGGATGATGGAGTTCGCGTTCCGTTCCCGGGGCGCCACGAAGCTGCAGGGCAACGACAAGAAGCACTGGTTCAAGCGGGCTGCGGCCCCATTGATCGGTGCCGACCTGGCGCACCGAAAAAAGCAGATGTTCACCGTCCCCATCGGAGACTGGTTTCGCACCGGCAGCTATCCCTGGCTGCGTGATACTTTGCAAAAAAGCGAGCTACTTGCGCATTGTTTTCAGGCCTCCCAGGTGGATGCGATGCTGGAGCGGCATCGCACGGGTGCGGCCAACCACACCCGCGAGCTGCGCGCCCTGGCGGCCATGGCGCTGTGGGAGCGCACGCGGTGAGCGCCCAGGGTCCGGTGCTGTTCGTCACCTATGGCGGCGGCCACGTTGCCAAGGTTGCGCCGGTCGTCAAGGAACTGCAGCGCCAGGGCGTGCCATGCACCGTGCTGGCGTTGACGGTGGGCTACGCGGCCGCCCGGCGATTGGGGCTCGATCCCGTGGGCTACAAGGACTTTTTGCACCTGGTGGATCGCACGGAGGCGTTGCGCCGTGGTCGCGAGTTGCTGGTGGGTAACCGCCACCCGGATGTTGACGAACTGGAAAGTTGCGCCTACCTGGGCATCAACTACCTGGATTGGGTTGCACGGTACGGCGAGGAAGAAGCTGCGAAGCGCTACCTGTCGGGCGGGCGCAGGAGCTTTCTGCCCCTGGACTTCATGCGGCGGATCATCGACGCGATCCAGCCGTCGGTGGTGGTGAGCACCAGTTCACCACGCTCGGAACAGGCGGCCATCGAGGCTGCAATTGCCCGTGCCGTGCCTTGCCTGACGATCATGGACTTGTTCGCCTTGCCTTACGACATCTACCTGCGTCAGCCAGTGCATGCCGACCGGATCACCGCAATGTCGGAGGTGGTACGGCGCAATCTGCTGGCCGGGGGCATTGCCGCGGAACGCATCCGTGTGACTGGTTGCCCTGCTTATGACTCACTGCAAGATCCGGGCTTCGCCGCGGCCGGTGCCGCGTTGCGCCAGGCATTGGGCTGGGACGGATACCAGGTGGCGCTGTGGGCTGGCTACATGGAGGAGGGGCCTGATGTGCCGCCGCAATACCGCGGCACGGCCTTCGGTCTCGAAGTGGAGCGCAGATTGCGCGACTGGGTGCGCCAGACGCCTGGTACGGCTCTGATCGTCCGGTACCACCCGAACCAGTTTCACTACTTTCCGTCGCTGGGCGAGCAGGAGCGGGTGTATCTGGCACAGCCCGCCGAGGAGCCGGTACAGACCCAGCTGCATGCCAGTGATGTGGTGGTTGTGCAGACCAGCACGGTGGGACTCGAGGCGGCGCTGATCGGCAAACGGGTGTTGAACCTGCAGTACGCGCCTTCCGTGATCGAACTGGCGTTCGACTTCAGCCAGCTCGGGCTGGCCGAGGGCGTCGCAAGCATGGATGCATTGGTCCCGGTGTTGCAGCGAGCGCCCAGCGAAACGGAAGAGGGCAGGGTACTGCCACCGCCCGGCCTGGCGGCGCCGCGCGTGGCGCAGCAGATTCTGGAACTGCGCAGCGGCGGCGCGCGCACGCCTCAGGGGTAGCCCTTGCCAAAAATGATGTAGCGCCCGTCACCCTGGTCTTGCAGGGTCGCGTTGGCGCTGAACCGTGCAGCGGCGGGCAGGCTTTCGTCGGCGCTTTCGCTGTCCTCGGTACTCCAGCCGCGGAACTCCCAGCGCCCTGGTTTGGGTTGCGTCCAGAATTGCGGATTGCGGTGCTGGTCCAGCACGAACTGCAGACCCAGCCGGTCGGTTCCCAACCATTCGCAGAACTTGTGGTCATATTCCAGCGCGGCTTGTTCGTACCGGCGGACCAGTGCCAGCGCTGCGGCGCGCGTCAGCCGGCCATGGCGGATTTCACGCGCGGCATGGTCGGTGACCTTGGAGTAGCCATGCTTGTAGAGCTTGAGCTGGTCGTGCAGGTCCATGTAGTTATAGCAGTCGACATGGTCGTAGCAGTCGAATGTACGGCCGAAGACAGCGGTGCCGTAACCGTGACTGCTGATCATCTGCTCATGCTGTGCCTTGGGATCCCAGCGCACGAAGTTGCCCAGGTAGATCCCGCGCACGCCGATGGCTTGCAGGTCGGCATCGTCCGGATAGCGGTACTGCCACACATCGTCTTCGGTCAGCGTGTCAAAAATCGACAGCAGGTCTGCCGGTTCATGGCCCATCAGATCGTGGTCCTTGCGGTAGCGCCGGGTCATCTCGACCTCATGCTCATGCGAAAACATGCCAACCTGCTCCAGCCCCTGGTGTGCCCCCCAGATCACCAGCGGCACCTTGAAGCGCACGGCGGTCTGCACCGGGAACACGGTCTGCCCGGCCAGGCAATGCCAGTAGATGCTGCCGAACTGGCGCAGTGTGACCCGGGTGATCTTCTTGACCGAGACCGGGTTGACGTTCTGTACCAGGATGTCGCAGTCCGTGCGAATCCGCAGGTTCGCCAGGTTGCGGATGCCCAGCGCCGTGTTGAAGTACTTGTTGTAGGTGACCAGCAGCGGGTTCAGCCCCAGCCGCTCCTTGACCAGATGCACGATGTAGTACGAGTCGTTGGCGCCACTGACGGGCACGATGCAGTCGTAGTTGGTGCCGCTTGTACTGCGATAAGGCGCCACAATGTCGCGCAGGCGCTGCCAGCGAGCGGCCCAGTCCAGTTGGTCTTTCTCCTCGTGAATCCGGCAGCCCGAACATATGCCCGCCGCATCCAGTGTCAGGCCCAGCGGGTGGCCCATGCGGTACAGGCAGCGGCGGCAGCTCAGGCGGGCATGCATGCGTCAAGCCCCGGCGTCGTCATAGGTGGCAACGCGCAGCGGCAAGCCGGCCAGAGCGTCCTTGAACTTCTGCACCGCATGCTCGCGGTAGCTCAGGAAGTTGCCAATGGCAACGGCGGCAACAGCAGGATCTTGCAGTACCCGGCGTAACTGCCCGGGATTGCTCAGGCCACCGAAGGACAGCAGCGGCACGCCGTGAAACGGCAGGTTCTGAAGCAGCTGCGGGTTGAACGCATCGGCGTGGCCTTCATGCTGCCAATCGATGACCAGTGCCTCGGAGATGGCGCCGGATTGCAGGACCTGCGCCAGCTCCGGGTCGAAAGGCTTCAAGGCATGGTTGCGGTAGTCCAGCCACTGCAGGCCATCCGGACCGTGCGTCAACGGTAGTGCGGCGATGACCGCCTGTGCGCCCAACGGCCCACCCAAGGCGACTGCCGCGGCCAGGTCGTCGTGCAGCAGTGCATCGACACAGATCCGGTCGGCCCCAGCCTTGACTGCTGCCACGCCATGCGCGACGGTGCGGATGCCGCCGGCGTAAATCAACGGCGTGGACAGTCCCTGGCGGCTGACGCGTTCAAGCAGTTCCAGGTCCGGGCCGGCACCGGCAGCGCTGCGGTCCATGCACTGCAGCAGGATCTCGTCCGCACCCCAGCGGTCCAGGTTCTCCACCAGCACCTCCGGCTTGCCCAGTGGCAGGTAGCGCGAATAGCCGAAGGATTGCACTGCCCAGCCCTGACGGACCGTGACCACACCGATCAGGCGCTTCTTATTCATGGCGGAATCCTTCCACCACATTGCGCAAAAGTTCGCGCCCGTCAGCCTGGCTCTTTTCCGGATGGAACTGGATGCCGACCACATTGCCCTTGCGCATCACCGCGGTGATCGGCTCATCCATCCGGGTCACGCAGACACGGTACTCGGGCGCGACATCGACCACGTAGGAATGGTTGAAGTACATCGACTTGTCGTGACTCGGGTCAAGCATGGGATCGTCGCGCACGGACTCCAGAGTGTTCCAGCCAATGTGCCAGCGGCCGCCTGCAATGGCGCGAACCTGTCCAGGAATCAGCCCCAGGCCTTTGGTGGAGCGGTGTTCGGTGGAGGCATCGGCGAGGAGTTGCATGCCCAGACAGATGCCGACGATGGGGCGGCCGGCTTGTGCCTGCGCCTGCAGGTAGGGCACAAGCTGACGCTGGTGCAGCGCCTCCATGGCCGCCGGAAAGGCACCTACGCCGGGCAACAGCAGCAGATCCGTGGCATCCAGCGTTGCCGGATCGCTGCTGACCCGACAGCGGTAGTGCAGTGCATGCAAGGCGTGCCAGACCGAGGCCAGATTGCCTACACCGTAGTCGACGATCCCGATGGTCTGGGGTCTCACAGGCCGGTTCCCACGTGGAAACGGCGCGTGATCCGGCCTGCAGCGTCCAGCGCAAAAAGGTCGCGGTTCAGATTGGCGTGCACCTGGCTCCAGAAGGCGTCCACCGAGATGCCGATGAAGTTGCAAAAGCTCTCGATGTAGTGCGGGGCGCAGGCATCGTCATACTGTTCGACAAGGTCAATGCCCTGGGTGCGCGACAGCCGGCCCAAGCGGATTTCCTCATTCACGTAGTCCGTGACCCGGCCGAAGCCGAACTTGTAGTACTTGATCATCTGGTTGAGGGTCACCCAGTCCTCGTCAAGTGAAGTCACTCCCAGCAGGTCGCCGGTGTTTTCCACCGTGTCCGAGCGTACGTGCAGGCCATTGGTACAGGAGTACAACCCATTGTTGACAAGCGACCAGTCGCCCAGAAACCACCCAAGATAGACAATTTGCAGGCCATGCTGGTCGAACGCCGCAGGCGTGGGGTAGCGATACGGCAGCAGCGAGCCTGGTGCCACGCCGGCCTCCAGCATCCAGGCCATGTCACCGCCCGACAACGTGTTCATGTTGCGCAGGTTGTTGCCGTCGTACCCGGTTCGACCCAGCGTCTTGAGGTCACCCAGTTGCAACCCGGGGTTTTCACCCCAGAGGATGAGAGAGATGCCATAGCGAATTGCCAGTTGCGGCACTGAACTGAACAATGCCATCTCGGTGGAACGGGCCCAGTTGGTGAAGCGTGCGAACGACTCGCGCATCAACAACCGCCAGGTTTCCGGGGCCGGAGCCATCACCACGACGTCAAAGCCCTGGTCAATCAGATTGGAGATGTTGTCGACGCCGCGCTGTGTCACCTGTTGTGGCGGATAGCTCAGGCATGCGAGCAGGGGTTTCAGCCCCAGCTTGTCGCGCGCCCACAGCGCCTGCCGGGTGCTGTCCTTGCCGCCGC
>JANMKM010000608.1:0-5092 GCA_031372035.1 Rhodoferax sp.
CGATACGCCTCCAGATCGAAAGCCTGGCTCAAGTCGTCACCAGGGTCGCGGAAGATGCAAGCCTCGATAACATCGATTACTTCGGGGGTAGGCCAGAGTTCGGTGATGCGCTTGATCACTGCAACGTAGGCTTCAATCCCATGCCCTTCCTCGTTGAAGGAAGCAAATTCTGGTACACGACCATTGAACAGCAAATTGAAATCTTCGCGGTACTGCTGGTAGTCAATCTTGCGGCCCAATGTGTGGAATATCTTGAGCAAGTCCAGATACACCAACGGGCTTGATTCGCCGCTCTCCTCAACGCAATTTTCCAGGACCTGGATAGCTTGGTCGTACTGGCCCAGGGAAATAAAGAAGTCCGCCTGTTGACGGATATCGAACAATTCTTCGGTATTGATTGCACGCAGGGTTCCGGGCATGCTCAATCCAAAGTCGTGTCCTCGCTGAGCACGTGCCGTATGAGCAGCCGCCGTCAAAGGTGCGGGGTAGGAATCTGGTCCGAGGGGCACGTTGTTCGCCACCACGGGGCGCTGCAGTACCTGGGTCGCCTCAGCAGCATTGACCTTGATGGTGGCTTGATGATCCTGCTGCGCCGGCTTCGAAGGCGCAAAGACTGAATCATCAAACTCAAGATCAATGTCAACCGGAGTCGCAAGTTTTGGTTCGCTTGGCGGAGGCTGCCTCTCCATTTCCCGCGTCTCAGGGTAGTCTGGTACCTTGGCGACTCCATCGTTGGGAATGGCAGTTTCAGGTGAACTGCGAGAACCTTGCCACCAGCTTGCGGTGCCGGTGGGCTCGGCGACGCGGCGCCTCCACATGACAGCCACTGCGCCAAAACTTGCAATCAGTAGCGCCAGCAGCCCATAAACCAAGCCATCCGGGTATCGCTCCTGGGATTGCTGTAACCGAACTGTCAATTCGTTCAGGCTCTGCTGGTTCTTCATCCCCAACTCACGCAGCACCTTGACATCAGACTCCAAGCTTTGCATCCGCTGCCAGTCACGTACACGCTCCTCCGGCGAACTACCGATGGCACGCCAGATTTCCGCAGCCTGCACCCTTGATGGATCCTTCTCAGCGGGCCCAGCGGCCAACTGTGGCGACGACTTGAGACTCGGATCACGTTCAGCGAGCAGCTCGCTGGCTTCGAGTTTCAACCGAGGCACATCGGGCGCTTTCGATGACTTCCGCGCAGATTCCTTGGGCACTGTCGGAGGTCGGATGGCCGGCTTGGGCTCGAGGGCGAGAGGGCGCAATGCCGACTCGGCGCGCTCGACTCTTGACTTCCCTTGAACACCCGGAAGTTGTGCAGGCGGGGGAACTTCATTGCGCGCCGCGCTTGGCGGAAGTACAGCAGGCTCAGGTGGAGGCGATACGAGCGGCACAGGCTGCGGTACACGTACCGGAACGGTTGAATCAATCTCACTTTGCAGATCGGCCAACAAGACGTAACGACGTGTCGTCTTCTGTCCGCAGCCAGCCCGCAAATAGACCGTAACCACAGGTTCGTTGACGACCGTCGAACTGGTGACACGCACGCTGCCATTGCGGGCCTGTGGTACCGCTTCAAATGTCGCCCGCACTCCGCCCGGATCCTGCCTGGCATCGGCATGAAACACGTCGGCCTCGAAACAGAACGATGCGGAATCTTCTTCCGGATCAAATTCAACTTGAATATTCAGGTTCAAAGGCTGGCCGACAAACACGGCACCTCGAGCCCTCCCAAGCGTCAATGCCTCGCTCCCCACAACAGTGCACAGCAATGCGACACCGAGCGCTACGGTCTTGAGTTTGTATGGAGTCTTCATGTATTCGCGCTATTTTGTCACAGCGCCCGGGCTGGCCAGCAGGGCGATAATCCAAAAGATGAAGCCAGTATATTCAAGTGTTGCAGTGATCGGCGCTGGAGCAATGGGCCGGGGCATAGCCCAAATTGCGACACAGGCCGGAAGCGCGGTGTACCTTTATGACCTTGTTCCGCAGACTGCGGTCAATGCCCAAGCAGCGGTTCGAGGTCAGTGGGACAAGATGGCCGAAAAGGGGCGAATGGATAATGCCCGGCTGCTTGATTGCAAGCAACGTCTAATGGTTGCCGAGTCGCTCGCCGCAATCGCCCGTTGTGATCTGATTGTGGAGGCCGTGGCTGAACACCTGGATGTCAAGAAGCGCCTGTTTGCGGAGTTGGAAAGCATCGTTGGACAAGACGCCGTCCTGGCGACCAATACTTCTTCCTTGTCCGTGACGGCCATAGCAGCCGGGCTGACACATCCGCATCGCTGTGCGGGATTCCACTTTTTCAACCCCGTACCCTTGATGAAGGTGGTTGAAGTCGTGGCCGGCTTGCGGACCAGCCGGGCTGTGTGTGAATCACTGGCTGCGTTTGCGGAACAAATGGGACACCGCCCAGCGATGGCGCAGGACTCGCCTGGCTTCATCGTCAACCATGCTGGGCGCGGATATGGCACCGAGGCACTACGCATCGTCAGCGAAGGCGTTGCAGACTTCGTCACTGTGGACCGGGTCTTGCGGGATCAGGCCGGCTTCAAGCTAGGTCCATTCGAATTGCTGGATCTGACAGGCTTGGATGTTTCGCATCCGGTGATGGAGTCCATCTACCATCAGTATTTTGAAGAGCCGCGCTACCGACCCAGCGTTGTAACCGCCCAACGCCTGGCTGGAGGATTGCTAGGCAAAAAGGTGGGCGAAGGCTTCTACCATTACGTGGGTGGTATTGCACAGGTGGTTGCTGAAGCACCGGCGCCGGAAATTGGCGAGATTCCGCCGGTCTGGGTTTCACCACGGGCTGCGAGAAGAGCCGATCTATTGGAGCTTTTGCACAGGCTGGGTGCCAGCGTTGAAACGGGGGGCACGCCCTCCCCCGACGCTCTGAGCCTGGTCGCTCCATTGGGTTTTGACGTCACCACAGTTGCAGTGGTCGAGCGGCTGGATCCGGCGCGTACCGTAGGTATCGATCTGCTGATTGATGACGCGTCCACCAGGCGCAGAGTTCTGGCGACCAATCCTGCGACCCGCCTGGACATGCGTCTGGCCGCACACGCACTGTTTGCAAGAGATGGAAAGCCAGTCAGTTTGATTCGCGACAGCGGTGGCTTCATCACACAGCGGGTCGTCGCGACCATTGTGAATATCGCGTCCGACATCTGCCAACAACGGATTTGCACGCCCGAGGACCTCGAAACCGCGGTGACCTTGGGCCTCGGCTATCCCTTGGGACCGCTGGCGATGGGAAACCAGTATGGACCGACAAATGTACTGGAGGTCCTTTTCAACATGCAAACGGTCTATGGAGATCCGCGCTACCGACCCAGCCCATGGCTGCGCCGGCGCGGCGCGATCGGATTGAGCCTGATGCAAAAGGAGTCTTGATAGTCGGAATTTTCGCCGGCATAAGCGAATAGGTCTTGCGCAGCGTATAGGCTGCATCGGTCGGTCGAAGTATCGAGGCTCCCATCGAACCAGCGTCTCCGGCGCGACAATCCCATCGACTCCAGTCACGCAAAAGACAGCCCATGGACGACCCCATTCTTACCATTGACGAACGCGAGGCGATCAATTCTGGTCGCTGGTTCTCAACGTTGTCTCCCTCACTCCGGCACGACATTCTCCGATGCGCCTACGTTCGACGATTCAAGGATGGCGAGTTGATTGCAGCACGCGGCGAGCCGCCCGAGGAGTGGATTGCGTGCGCACGTGGCGCGGTACGAGTCAGTTCCACATCAATTTCGGGCAAGCAGATCACGCTGGCGTATGTGGAACCTGGTATCTGGTTCGGCGATGTCTCCATTTTCGATGGGGACCGACGCACTCACGATGCCTACGCGCATGGCGACAGCACCATACTGTGCGTTGCCAAGGCCGACTTCAAGAAGATTCTCGCGACGCACGTGGAGTTGTACGAAGCGATGCTGCGTCTGCATGCCCGCCGCATCCGGCAGTTGTATGGCCTGGTGGAAGACCTCAATACGCTGCCACTACGCGCCAGGTTGGCAAAGCAGCTATTGCACTTGGTGCGAAGTTACGGCGTACCATCCCTGAGCAATGGTGGCGAGGTGCGTATCGGATTGCATCTGGCACAGGAAGAGTTGGCACAGTTGCTTGGGGCCTCGCGTCAACGTGTCAATCAAGAACTCAAATCGATGGAGCGGGAGGAAGCCATTCGCATCGAACCCGGTGGCCTGGTCATTCGCAACCGCGCAGTCTTGATGCGAATCATCGAATCGGACAACTGAACTGCCAGTTGCGACCTCATGAGCAATTTTGATCATTTCGTTGGCACCCAGCCGGTGGCGCCACAGCACGCATTTGATGCCGTTGCACTAAACCATTGGCTTGAGCGACATCTGGAAGGGTTCGCCGGTCCGCTACATGTCGAATCCTTCAAGGGCGGTCAGTCCAATCCAACCTACAAACTTGTCACACCCAAGAAGAGCTATGTCATGCGGACAAAGCCGGGACCAGTTTCCAAACTGCTGCCGTCGGCACATGCTGTGGAACGCGAATTTGCCGTGATGCAGGGACTGCAGGGCACGCGCGTGCCAGTGCCGCGTATGCGCTGCCTTTGCGAAGACGAGTCGGTGATTGGCCGGGCCTTCTACATCATGGAGTTCATGCAGGGGCGCATCTTGTGGAACCAGGCCTTACCGGACATGGACAAGGGAGATCGCGGCGCAATCTACGACGAAATGAACCGTGTCATTGCCGAGTTGCATTGCGTGGACTTTGCCGAGCGCGGACTGGCATCATTCGGCAAGCCGGGCAATTACTTTGAGCGACAGATCGGCCGATGGAGCAGGCAGTACATGGCTTCAATTACCCAGCCCATCGTTGAGATGGAGCAACTGATGGCCTGGCTGCCGCAACACATTCCCGAGATGGCACGGGCCACGAACATGGTCAGCATCGTCCACGGCGACTTCCGGCTCGACAACCTGATGTTCCACACGACCGAACCACGTGTAGTTGCGGTACTTGACTGGGAACTCTCCACCCTTGGACACCCCTTGGCCGACTTTAGCTATCACTGCATGGCCTGGCACATCCCGCCAGGGTCGTTCCGTGGCATTGGCGGTCT